>NZ_JBHYVA010000227.1:0-11549 GCF_042750055.1 Streptomyces sp. NPDC059456 | reverse complement strand
ACGCTGACGCTGGGCCTGATCGCGGCCGGCCTGGAAAAGGAGGTCGCCATCTCGGCGGTCCTGCTGTTCCGCCTGATGACGTTCTGGCTCCCGGTCCTGCCGGGCTGGCTGTCGTTCAACTACCTGACCCGAAAGGAAGCCATCTAGCCCCGGCCCGCCGGCCACCGCCTCATGCCCCCCGAACGGGTCAGCGCGGGGGCGGGGGGTGCGGGGGCCGCGCAGGATGGGGGTATGGGTCGAAACGTCGTGCGGGGTGCCGTTGCCGTTGTCGTCGCCGTCGGGCTCGCCGGGGTCGGCGGGTGTGCCGACAGCGGCGGGGGGAAGCCCAAGGCCGGGGGGACCCCGGGGGCCGCGCCGCTGAAGTGGGGGGAGTGCGAGGCTCCCGATGTCGCCGAAGGCGGGGGGCAGGCGCCGCCCAAGGACTGGGAGTGCGCCACCCTCCACGTGCCCCTCGACTACGCCAAGCCCGAAGGAGAAACGATTCCGCTCGCGCTGATCCGGGCCAAGGCCCGGGACAAGAGCAAGCGGCTCGGGTCGCTCGTGTTCAACTTCGGCGGCCCCGGGGGTTCCGGGATCAGTACGCTGCCCGGCGCCGCCAAGGAGTACGAGGCGCTGCGGGCGCGGTACGACCTCGTCAGCTTCGACCCGCGCGGCGTCGGCCGCAGCGCGCCCGTCCGGTGCGAGGACGACAAGCAGCTCGACGCCTACTACGCCCAGGACTCCTCGCCGGACACGCCGCAGCAGGAGAAGACGTACCTCGACAACCTGGAGAAGTACCAGCGGGCCTGCAAGGCCAACTCCGGGCACCTGCTGCCGTACGTTGGCACCGAGAACGCCGCCCGCGACCTCGACCGGATCCGGCAGGCCCTCGGCGACGAGAAGCTGAACTACTTCGGGATCTCCTACGGCACCGAGCTCGGCGGGGTCTACGCACACCTCTTCCCGAAGAAGGTCGGCCGGGCCGTCTTCGACGCCGTCGTCGATCCGACGAAGACCTCGGAGCAGAGCGCCCTCGGCCAGGCCAAGGGGTTCCAGCTGGCCCTCGGCAACTTCGCGCAGGACTGCGTGAACCGCGGCGACGAATGCCGGCTCCAGGGCAGTACCGCCAAGGAGATCGAGGACAACGTCATCAAGCTCCAGAAGAGCCTGGCGGCCAAGCCGATCCCCGGCCTCGGCAACCGGATGCTGACCGCGTCCGCCGCCACGAACGGCATCGCCCAGGCCCTGTACTCGAAGGAGCTGTGGCCGCTGCTGGAGCAGGGGCTCGACGAGGCCGACGGCGGCGAGGGGCAGCTGCTGATGGCGTTGTCCGACTCGCTCAACGGCCGTGACCAGCAGGGGCGTTACAGCAACCTCGGTGCGGCCAACACGGCGATCAACTGCGTCGACTCCAAGGACCGGTACACGCTGGCGCAGGCGAAGGCGAAGCTGCCCGGCTTCCGCGCCGCCTCCCCCGTCTTCGGGGACTTCCTCGGCTGGGCCCTGATGAGCTGCACCGACTGGCCGGTCGCGGGCACCTGGGAGACGCCGGACGTGTCCGCTCCCGGCGCCGCGCCGATCATGGTGATCGGCAACACCGGCGACCCGGCCACCCCGTACGAGGGCGCCCGCAACATGGTGGAGCGGCTCGGCCCCGGCGTCGGCGTGGAGCTCACGTACAAGGGCGAGGGGCACGGCGCGTACAACAGCGGCGACAAGTGCGTGCAGAGCGCGGTCAACGGCTACCTGCTGGACGGGAAGGTGCCGGCCGCCGGGGGCGTCTGCACCCCGTCCGCGGAGCCCACGGGCACGGCGGCACCGGTGACGCCGCAGGAACCCGAGGGCGTCTGACGCACGAGCGCACGCCGGAGGGGGCGTACCGCGCCCCTGCGCGATACGCCCCTCCGGCATGGTGGACCCGTTGCGGCCGGGCGACCGGGTGCGCCTAGTAGACCGGCTTCTCGGGCTCGATCTGGTGGACCCAGCCGATGACGCCGCCGCCCACGTGCACCGCGTCGGAGAAGCCCGCGGACTTCAGGACCGCGAGGACTTCCGCACTGCGGACACCCGTCTTGCAGTGCAAGACGATGCGCTTGTCCTGGGGGAGGTCCTGGAGGGCGGTGCCCATCAGGAACTCGCCCTTGGGGATCAGCTTCGCGCCGGGGATCGAGACGATCTCGTACTCGTTGATCTCACGGACGTCGATGATCTCGATCGGCTCGTCGCCGTCGATCCACTCCTTGAGCTGCTTCGGAGTGATCGTGGAGCCGGCGGCCGCCTCCTGGGCCTCCTCCGACACGACGCCGCAGAAGGCCTCGTAGTCGATGAGTTCCTTGACGGTCGCGTTCGGGCCGCAGACCGCGCAGTCGGGGTCCTTGCGGACCTTGACCTGGCGGTACTGCATCTCCAGGGCGTCGTAGATCATCAGGCGGCCGACCAGCGGCTCGCCGACGCCCGTGAGGACCTTGATGGCCTCGGTGACCTGGATGGACCCGATGGACGCGCAGAGCACGCCCAGCACGCCGCCCTCGGCGCAGCTCGGGACCATGCCCGGCGGCGGGGGCTCCGGGTACAGGCAGCGGTAGCAGGGACCGTGCTCGGACCAGAAGACGGAGGCCTGGCCGTCGAAGCGGTAGATCGACCCCCACACGTACGGCTTGTTCAGCAGCACGCAGGCGTCGTTGACGAGGTAGCGCGTGGCGAAGTTGTCCGTGCCGTCGACGATGAGGTCGTACTGGCTGAAGATCTCCATCACGTTCTCGGCCTCGAGCCGCTCTTCGTGAAGGACCACGTTCACGTACGGGTTGATGCCCAGCACGCTGTCGCGGGCGGACTCGGCCTTGGAGCGGCCGATGTCCGACTGGCTGTGGATGATCTGGCGCTGGAGGTTCGACTCGTCGACCTCGTCGAACTCGACGATGCCCAGCGTGCCGACGCCGGCCGCGGCCAGGTACATGAGGGCGGGCGAGCCGAGGCCGCCCGCGCCCACGGCCAGCACCTTGGCGTTCTTCAGGCGCTTCTGGCCGTCCATCCCGACATCCGGGATGATCAGGTGGCGGGAGTACCGACGGACCTCGTCAACGGTGAGCTCAGCAGCTGGCTCGACCAGGGGTGGCAGCGACACGGGGACTCCGTAGATGGGAAAGTCTGAACGGTGGTTCTCCCCGTAACACTGCCACGCCCATCTTCATTCCGAGACACCCGGTCCGATCCGCGAGACGATTTCGTCCCAGTACGCGGGCATGGAAGCCCACGGATCGCAGCCCCCGCCGTTGCCGCGGTCGGTGAACCAGATCGTGCCGGCGCCCTGCCAGCGGGCGATCCGGACGGCCTCCTCCAGATGGGTCCGCGGCACCCCGTGCACCAGGTGGCAGAAGCGCTCGGGCGGATGGTCGGCGGTCCACTCCGCCACCTGCGACCAGCGGTAGTCGGCCCACGCCCCGGAGAAGGTGACCAGTTGGTCGGCGGCCTCCGTGTAGCCCTCGTACGGGTGCGTGCCGTGTCCCAGCACGATGCGCAGCCCGTCGCCGAGGCCGCGCAGGGTGTCGGCGACCCGGCGCACCCCGGCCAGTTCGGTCCGGTCCGCCGGGGCGTCGGCCAGGTAGAAGCCACCGACCCGGTACCAGTCGAGGTAGCGGTGGGCGTCGGAGACGAGCTCGCCGAACGACCGCGACCCGTCCCGCATCGCGAGATGTCCGAGTACGGTCCCGCCGGCCTCGCGGAGTTTGGCCGCGGCTTCCGTGCAGTGCGGGTCGGGCCGGCCGCCCGGCCCGTCCGTGACGTTGAGCACGGTCCAGTGCAGCGGGGTCCCGGGCCGGGTCAGCTCGGCCCATTCGACGGGGGCGAGCAGGGGGTGGGCGTAGCCGGGGACGCCGAGGCCCAGGCGGCCCGCCCCGGTCGCGGCGGCGGTCGTCGCCGCCGTCGTCAGATGCGGCACGCCGCCTCCATCCAGATGTCCGCGAGGGACTCCTCCAGGTTGATCCGGGGCCGCCAGCCGAGCCGGTCCCGGGCCGTGCGCACGTCGGCCTGCTGCCAGGCGCCGCAGCCGTCGGGGTACGGGTACGCGGGCGTGACGGCCGCGGCGGCGAGCTGTTCGGCGGTGGCCTCGGAGCGCGGGGAGCCGATGGCGGCGAGCCCCTGCGGCCGGCCCTGGTGGCCGAGCGCGTGACCGTGCCCGGCGCCGTGGCCCGGTCCGTGGCCGTGGACCTGCCCGTGCTGGACGTGCTGTCCGGGTACGTCGAGTTCGTGCAGGGCGCCTCCGTAGCCGGCGACCCGGGCCAGTACGGCCGCGGCGTCGCGCAGCCGGACGGCGCGCCCGGTGCCGATGTTGACGACCCCTTGGGCGGCGGAGAGCGAGGCGGCGTGCACGGCCCGCGCCACGTCCCGTACGTCCACGAAGTCGCGCTGGACGCCGAGCCCGCTGAGCTTGAGCTCGCCGTCCCCGTTCTGCATCGCGCGGCGCATGGCCTCGGCGAGCCGGCCGAGCGGGGAACCGGCGGGGGTGCCGGGCCCGACGGGCGAGAAGATCCGCAGGACGACGGCGTCGAGCCCGGAGCCGAGCACCAGCTCGGTGGCGGCGAGCTTGCTGACGCCGTACGGCCCGCCCGGTCTCGGGACGGCGTCCTCGGCCGTGGACGATCCGGGCTGGCTGGGCCCGTACTCGGCGGCGCAGCCGAGCTGGACGAGGCGGGCCCCGCAGCCGCTGCGGCGCAGGGATTCGCAGATGGTGGCCACGGCGACGGTGTTGTGGCGGGTCAGCTCCCGTGCCCCGCCGCGGGTGGCGCCGGCGCAGTTGATGACGACGCCGGGGTGGACGGCGTCGAGGAACCGGGTGAGGGCGCCGGGGCTGCCGGTGGCGAGGTCGAAGCGGACGTCCGCGTCGTCGCCGCGGCCGAGCGCGGTGAGCTGGACGGCGGGGTCGGCGAGCAGCCGGTCGGCGACGTAGCGGCCGAGGTATCCGTTGGCTCCGATCAGCAGCACCCTCATCGCGCGGCCCCTCGGTTGGTTGGCTGGCCGGTCATCCTGTGTCTCCTTGGTCGATGGGCGGGGTGGGGTGGGGGTAGGGGGAGGTGGGGGGGTGGCGGTGCGGCGCTTCGGTACGGCGCTCGGCGGTGGAAGGGTCGGGGGCGCCGGCTCAGGGCCGTGCGTGCGCGGACGCGCGGGACAGCACGAGGGCGGCGTGTACGAGGAGCCCCGCCGCGGCGACCGCCACCGCGGGCGGGGTCGGGACCAGGGCGAGGGCCAGGGCCGCGGCGACGGGCCCGCGCGGGGCGCCGTGCGTGAGCAGCAGTCGGGTCAGGAACAGCAGCAGGGCGAGCGGTACGGCGACGGCGTACGGGGTTCCGGCGAGCGCGGCCGCCCCCGCGGCGGCCGCGGTGAAGGCCAGGGCGGCCGCGATCAGCAGCGGCCGGGCCCGGTCGGCGAAGTCCTCCAGGGCGCGGCTCCCGGCGAGCCGGCTGCGGGCGCGGGCGGCGTACGCGGCTCCGGCCAGGTGCCCGGGGGCCGCGGCCAGTGCGAGGGCGACGCCGAGGGGGGTGCCGTGGCGGTGCACGGCCCAGCCGACGGCGGCCGTGGCGAGGGCGAGCAGGAGCACGGCGTGCGGGAACCGGCCGGCTGCGGCCCGCCTCGGCCCGGCGGGCCACGCCAGGGCGGCGACGGTGACGACCACGGCGAGGGGCCCGGCGTACGGCATCCGGGTGGCGCAGGCCCCGACCGCGAGGGCTCCGGGGAGCAGGGCGTACCCGAAGCCGCGTAAGGCCCGGGCGTCGGACGGCCGGACGGCGGACGGCGCGGCCGGCTCGTCCCCGCGCGGGGTGCGGGCGTAGAGCTCCTCGGCGAGGGAGAACACGTCGCGGTGGCGGAAGCGCGCGGCGGTGCGGTCGGTGATGCCCTGTACCTCCAGCCCGGCGGCGATCTCCAGCGGGTCCACGGCCCGCTCGCACAGGGCGCGGTGGCGGTGCAGCAGCGTCTTGACGGGGTCCCCGGCGGCCCGGCGGCGGGGGGCCGCGGCGACGGGGGCGGCTTCGTCGAGGGTCATACCGGCGCCTCCGTGGTGGTGGTCGTGCTCGGGGTCTTCGCGGGAGCGTTCGCGGTCTTCGCGGGAGCGTTCGCGGTCTTCGCGGGAGCACTCGCGGTCTTCGCGGGAGCGTTCGCGGGCTGCCCCGGGGCGTTCGGGGCCTTCGCGGGAGCAGGGGCGGCGGCCGCCCAGGTGGGGCTCGTCCAGTGACCCGGGACCCGGGCCTCGGGGGGCTGTTCGAAGGGGACCCCGCCGTCGGGCCGGGCCGGTCCGCGGGCCAGCAGCCGGAGGTAGATCTCCCGGAAGGCGGCCACGTTCTGCTCGACGGTGAACAGCTCCAGGGCGCGGGCCCGGGCGGCGGCGCCGAGCCGGTGGGCGCGTTCGGGGTCCCGCAGCAGCGACAGGCAGGCGTCGGCCAGGGCCCGCGGGTTGCGCGGCGGGACGACGAGGCCGGTGCCGCCGATGACCTCGCAGACGGCGCCGACGTCGGTGGACACGGTGGCCCGGCCGCAGAGCATGGCTTCGGCGAGGGTGATCGGGAAGCCCTCGATCACCGAGGACAGCACGACCACCCGGCCGCAGCCGTAGGCCTCGGCCGGCGAGGCGGCGTCGGGGCCGCCGATCTCCTCGAAGGTGACGGGGTTCTCCCCGGCGGTGACCGCGTCGGCGGCCTCGTCGGGGAAGAGCTGGGCGGCGAGCGAGCGGCAGTCGGCGAGGTAGCCGGGGACCACGGCGGTCGCGAAGATCCGCAGCCGGGTCTGGGGCGCGGCCCTGCGGATTTCGGCGAAGGCGTGCAGCAGCGCGATCAGGTCCTTGGCGGGCTCTATCCGGCCGACCCAGACCAGGGTGTCGGGGTCGCCGCGGTCGGGGTCCTCGCCGACGGTGGCGAATCGGTCCGCCTCCATCCCCGGGTACACCGTCCGCAGCCGGTCGCGGGTGGCGCCGCAGCGCTCCTGCCAGCGCCGGGCGTGCGCGTTGCCCGGGGTGAGGAGGTCGGCCCGGGCGTAGATCTCGGTGGCCAGGCGCATGTGGAAGGCGGCGAGCAGGGCCCGCACCGCGGGTCTGGCGGCGCCTCCCGGTGCACCGGCGGGCCCGGACGGCGCGTGTTCCAGGTAGTGGGCCCGCAGCTGGACCCCGTACTCGGTGACCAGCAGCGGAACCCCGAAGAAGCGTTTGGCCAGCAGGCCGGGGAGCGCGGCCACGCCGCCCGCGGCCGCGTGGCACACGTCGACCTCGGACAGGTCCTCGTACCAGTCGAGGGACAGCGGCCGCAGGAGCCGTTCCAGTTCGTCGACGAAGTCCAGCAGGTCGGCCACCTGCGCGCGCTGTACGGAGCGGAGCGCGCCGGGGGCCCGGCAGGCGGACTCGACGGCCCGGACCGCGGTCTCGGAACGCAGGGCCGCGTACAGCCCGCCCTGTTCCCGGGCGAGTTCGGCCAGTCCGTACAGTCCGGCGGCGAAGGGCTCGGACTCGCCCGCGCAGATCCCCCGGACCAGTTCCTTGAAGCAGTCGGCGAAGCGGCGGCGCTCACGCCGGGAGTACGTGTGCCCGTCGTCCGCCGGGGCCCAGAGCGGGGCGGTCCAGACACGGGTGACGTGCTCGGGCAGGACGACCCGGCCGCGCTCCTCCTGCTCGGCGCTGCGGCTCAGGGCGTAGAGCTCGAACTCGTGCTGCGGCAGTCCGCGGACCAGCCGGTCGCACCACAGCCTCGCTTCTCCCGTCGCATACGGATAACCACCTTCCGTGAGCAGTCCGATCCGCACGAGTGGCACCCCCGATCTCCCGTTCAGGCGGCCGCCGTCGGTCCGGTGACCCGCCGCGGGAAACTCAAGCGGATATGCCGATGACGCGACGGACGGTTGTCCGTCGCGCCACCGGAAGGGGTGAAGAGTCGTAACTTTCGCCCACGGCCCGCGTTCGAGCGCGCTAGAAAGGGCCTGCGGCCCTCGTACCCGTCGGGCCTCCCCGCACCGCTCGAACCTCTCGGGAGGCCGCCCTAGGCGAGGGCCTCCTGTCGCGAGGTGCGGCGCGCGGCGGCGAGCTCCGGGTCCAGGGCCGGTACCGCGGCCAGCAGCCGCCGGGTGTACGCGTGCCGGGGCCGGTCGTACACCTCGTCCACCGGGCCCTCCTCGACCACCTGGCCGCCGCGCATGACGGCGACCCGGTCGCTGACCTGCCGGACGACGGCGAGGTCGTGCGCGATGAAGACCAGCGCGATCCCGAGCTCCTTCTGGAGCTCGGCCAGCAGCGCCGTGACCTGGGCCTGGGTGGTCACGTCGAGCGCGGAGACGGGCTCGTCGCAGACGATCAGGCGGGGCCGGGGCGCCAGCGCCCGGGCGATGCCGACGCGCTGGCGCTGGCCGCCGCTGAACTCGTGCGGGTAGCGGTCGTAGTGCCCGGCCTCCAGCCCGACGCGGACCAGGAGTTCCGCGACCCGGGCCCGGATCGCGGCCTCGTCGCGCTCCCCCGCCGCGCGCAGCGGGTCGGCGATGGACTCGCCGATGGAACGGCGCGGGTTGAGGGAGGACACCGGGTCCTGGAACACCATCTGGACTCCGGGGACGATGCCCTCGGTCCGCCGCCCGTCGCGGCGGACGTGCCCGGAGCCGGGCTCCAGCAGGCCGACGAGCATCCGCCCGACGGTGCTCTTGCCGCTGCCGCTCTCCCCGACGATCCCCAGGGTCTCGCCGGCGCGCACGGCGAGCGAGACCCCGTCGACGGCGACCACCCGCCGCTTGCCCCGTCCGAACTCCCGCCGCACCTCGACCGCTTCGACGACGGGCACGCCCGCGTCGGCACCGGCCGCCGGCCCCGGGGCGGGGGCCCTGCGTGGGACCGGCGCGGTGTCGGACCCGTCCGCCGCCGCCGGCGCCCGGGTGCCGGCGGGCCGCGGCACCGGTGGACCGTCCAGCCTCGGCACGGCTGCCAGCAGGGCCTTGGTGTACGCGTGGGCCGGGGCCGCCAGGACCCGTCCGACCGGGCCGCGTTCCACGGCGGAGCCCTCCCGCATGACCAGGAGCTCGTCCACGCTCTCCGCGGCGACCCCGACGTCGTGCGTGACCAGCAGCAGCCCGAGTCCGCGTTCCTCCCGCAGGCCGTGCAGCAGGTCGAGGATCTGGGCCTGCACGGTGACGTCCAGGGCGGTGGTCGGTTCGTCGGCGATCAGCAGCCGCGGTGCGCAGGCCAGTGCCATGGCGATCAGCACCCGCTGCCGCATGCCGCCGCTGAACTCGTGCGGCCGCGCCCGCGCACGGCGTGCCGCGTCGGGGATGCCCACCCGGTCGAGCACCTCGGCCGCCCGTGCCCGGGCGGCGCGCCGCGGGACGTCCGCGTGCACCCGGTACACCTCGGCGATCTGGTCGCCGACGGCGAGGTAGGGGTCCAGGGCGCTGAGCGGGTCCTGGAAGACCATGGCGGCGGTGGCTCCGCGCAGTGCGCGCAGCTGCTGCGCCGAGGCTCCGGCCACGTCGGTGCCGCCGACCCGGACGGTGCCGCCGAGCCGCGCGCCGGTCCCGCGGTGCAGGCCCAGCAGGGCCGCGGCGACGGTGGACTTGCCGCTTGCGGACTCGCCGACGATGCCCAGGGCGCCGCCCGGTTCCAGGGTGAAGGAGACCTGGTCGACGGCCCGTACGTACGTCCCGGGCTCTCCGACGGGGAAGTCGACCGTGAGACCGGTGACCTCCACCAGCAGCTCGCTCATGCCAGGGCCACCCTTCGGTCCGCGAGGGCGTACAGCAGGTCGGCCACGGCGCCCGCGACGACCACGGCCGCGCCGATGGCCAGGACGACGCCGACGACCACCGGCAGGTCCACGACCCGCACGCCGTCGATCAGGGTCTTGCCGAGCCCGGATATCCCGAACAGGGACTCGGTGAGCACCGCGCCTCCGATCATCGTGCCGAAGTCCACGGCGCTGAGTGCGATCACCGGGGCGACCGCTCCGCGGACGGCGTGCCGGGTGACGACGGCCCGCTCCCCCACCCCGTAGGCGCGGAAGGTGCGGATGTGGTCCTCGGCGAGCGTTTCGAGGGTGGAGCTGCGGGTGAGCCTGGCGTACTTGGCGCTCTCGAAGACGCCTAGCGTGATCCACGGCAGCAGCAGGTTCCAGGCCCACTGTTCGGGGTCCTCGCCCAGGGGCACGTACGTCGGGAACGGCAGCCATTGCAGGTACGCGCACACCGCCATGAGCAGCAGCAGTCCGAGGACGAACACGGGGGTTCCGGTCGCGCCCAGGGTCAGCACGGTCAGGGCCCGCTCCGTGATGCCGCCGCGGCGCAGCGCGGACAGCAGTCCGGTGCCGACGCCGACGACGAGCCAGATCACCAGGGCGCCGAGGGCCAGCGACAGGGTGGCCGGCAGCCGGTCCAGCAGCAGTTCGGTGACCTGCCGGTCGTTCTGGTACGAGAATCCGAGGCAGGGCGCGTCGCAGTGCAGCACCAGGCCGGCGCCGCCGGAGTAGTCGCGGCCGGTGAACAGCCCCTGGAGGAAGTGCAGGTACTGGACGGCCGCCGGGTCGTTCAGTCCGAGCTGCTCGCGCACCTGGGCGACCTGGACGGGGTTGCAGCGTTCCCCGCAGGCGAGCCGGGCGGGGTCGCCGGGGGCGACGTAGAAGAGGACGTAGACGGTGACGGACAGGGCGAGCAGCACGAGGAGCGCGCCGCCGGCCCGGTTCAGTACGAAGCGCATCATCGCGCGTGCTCCTTTCCGGTGCCGATCCGCAGGCGGGAGCCTTCGCGCGGGTCGAGGGCCGTGCGGACCGCGTCGCCGAGCACGGTGAAGGCGAGCACGGTGACGAAGAGCAGTCCGGCGGGGAGCAGGACGTAGGCGGGGTCGGCGCGGAACCAGGTCTGGGCGCCGGACAGCATCTGCCCCCAGGAGGGGGTGGGCGGTTTCACGCCGACGCCGAGGAAGGACAGCGAGGCCTCGGCGACGATGTCGGCCGGGACCAGGATCGCGGAGTAGGTGATGAGAGGTGCGGCCAGTGCGGGCAGCAGCTCCCGGCGGGCGATCCGCACGGTGCCGTTCCCGGAGAGCCGGGCGGCGGCCACGAAGTCCAGTTCGCGCAGGGCCAGGGTCTGGGCCCGGACCATCCGGGCCGTCGACCCCCAGCCCAGCAGGCCGATGACCAGGATCAGCAGCAGCGGGCGCGGGAAGTCGGCCGGTACGACGGCGGTGAGCGCGATGGCGAACACCAGCGCCGGCAGGGCGATCATCACGTCGGTGAGCCGGCCGATCAGCTGTCCGACGAAGCGGTTGCCGAGGGCGGCGGCCAGTCCGGCGGCGATCCCGAGGAGGATCTGCACGGCGGTGGCGCCGAGGGCGACGAGCAGGGAGATCCGGGCCCCGTACAGCAGCCGGGCGAACAGGTCGCGGCCGGTGCCGGGTTCGACGCCGAGCCAGTGGTCGGCGGAGATCCCGCCGAAGGAGCCGAGCGGGACGCCGCCGCGGGCCGAGTCGACGAGGTCGTCGTGGTACGTGTTCGGGTCCTGCCCGGCGAGGTGGGCGAGCAGGGGTGCGGCGAGGGCGAGGAGGACGAGGAGGGCCAGGACGGCGG
>NZ_JBHYVA010000226.1:0-11580 GCF_042750055.1 Streptomyces sp. NPDC059456 | reverse complement strand
CAAACACCCCCCGGGGCGCGCGCCCCCCCCCCGGGGTGGGGGGGCCGGGCCCCCGGGCCCCCCCCCCCCCGCCGCGGGGGGCCGCGGGCCCCCGCGGGCCCCCCCCCCCGCTACGCACGTCCGGCAACCACCGCCCCGTCCGTGGGGTGGGCACGGGGAACGGGCCGACGGAACCATCGCTACCATGGGATGTCCGGACCTGACCGGGGCACCGGATCCTCCCCCGGACTCCGTCCCGGAGGGACCCCCAGAGGAGCGCTCTTGCCAGACGAGGTCCAGCCAATCTCCGCCGCGCAGCCCGACCCGCAGGCCGAACGGGCCGCAGCGCCCCCCGCCACGCCCCCGCCGGCCCCGCCCGTGAAGCCGGCGCCCGCGAAGCCCGCGCCCGCGAAGCCGGCGCCCGGGAAGTCGGCCGGGTCCTCCAACCGCGTGCGCGCCCGCCTCGCCCGCCTCGGCGTCCAGCGTTCCAACCCGTACAACCCGGTCCTGGAACCCCTGCTCCGCATAGTCCGC
The DNA here is from genome assembly GCF_042750055.1 of Streptomyces sp. NPDC059456. Taxonomy (NCBI): domain Bacteria; kingdom Bacillati; phylum Actinomycetota; class Actinomycetes; order Kitasatosporales; family Streptomycetaceae; genus Streptomyces; species Streptomyces sp. NPDC059456. The sequence goes on along the minus strand of NZ_JBHYVA010000226.1, from coordinate 11,067 downwards.
AGCAACGACCCGAAGATCGAGACGGCGACGCTGCGCCAGATCGAGCAGGCCTACCAGGTCGCCGAGCGCTGGCACCGCGGCCAGAAGCGCAAGAGCGGCGACCCGTACATCACCCACCCGCTCGCGGTGACCACCATCCTCGCCGAGCTGGGCATGGACCCGGCCACCCTGATGGCGGGCCTGCTGCACGACACGGTCGAGGACACCGAGTACGGGCTGGAGGACCTGCGCCGCGACTTCGGCGACGCCGTCGCCCTGCTCGTCGACGGCGTCACCAAGCTCGACCGGGTCAAGTTCGGCGAGGCCGCGCAGGCCGAGACCGTCCGCAAGATGGTCGTGGCCATGGCCAAGGACCCGCGCGTCCTGGTCATCAAGCTCGCCGACCGCCTGCACAACATGCGCACCATGCGCTACCTCAAGCGGGAGAAGCAGGAGAAGAAGGCCCGCGAGACCCTGGAGATCTACGCCCCGCTGGCGCACCGGCTGGGCATGAACACGATCAAGTGGGAACTCGAAGACCTCGCCTTCGCCATCCTCTACCCGAAGATGTACGACGAGATCGTCCGCCTCGTCGCCGAGCGGGCACCCAAGCGCGACGAGTACCTCACCATCGTCACCGACGAGGTGCAGACCGACCTCCGCGCCGCCCGCATCAAGGCCACCGTCACCGGCCGCCCCAAGCACTACTACAGCGTCTACCAGAAGATGATCGTCCGCGGCCGTGACTTCGCGGAGATCTACGACCTGGTGGGCATCCGCGTCCTCGTCGACACCGTCCGGGACTGCTACGCGGCCCTCGGCACCGTGCACGCGCGCTGGAACCCGGTCCCCGGCCGGTTCAAGGACTACATCGCGATGCCCAAGTTCAACATGTACCAGTCGCTCCACACGACGGTCATCGGACCCAGCGGCAAGCCCGTCGAACTCCAGATCCGCACCTTCGACATGCACCGCCGCGCCGAGTACGGCATCGCCGCGCACTGGAAGTACAAGCAGCAGACCGTCGCCGGCACCTCCAAGGTCCGCACCGACGTCCCGCAGGCCGCCAAGGGCAGCGCCGGCCAGGACACCGTCAACGACATGGCCTGGCTGCGCCAGCTGCTCGACTGGCAGAAGGAGACCGAGGACCCGGGCGAGTTCCTCGACTCGCTGCGCTTCGACCTCTCCCGCAACGAGGTCTTCGTCTTCACGCCCAAGGGCGACGTCATCGCGCTGCCCGCCGGCGCCACCCCCGTGGACTTCGCGTACGCCGTCCACACCGAGGTCGGCCACCGGACCATAGGCGCACGCGTCAACGGCCGCCTCGTCCCGCTCGAATCCACCCTCGACAACGGCGACCTCGTCGAGGTCTTCACCTCCAAGGCCGAGGGCGCCGGCCCGTCCCGCGACTGGCTCGGCTTCGTCAAGTCCCCCCGCGCCCGCAACAAGATCCGCGCCTGGTTCTCCAAGGAGCGCCGCGAGGAGGCCATCGAGCACGGCAAGGACGCCATCGCGCGGGCCATGCGCAAGCAGAACCTGCCCATCCAGCGCATCCTCACCGGCGACTCGCTCGTCACGCTCGCGCACGAGATGCGCTACCCCGACATCTCCTCCCTCTACGCGGCGATCGGCGAGGGCCACGTGGCCGCGGCGGGCGTCGTGCAGAAGCTGGTCCAGGCCCTCGGCGGCGAGGAAGCCGCCAACGAGGACATCGAGGAGAGCGTCCCGCCGTCCCGCGCCCGCGGCAAGCGGCGCGGCAACGCCGACCCCGGCGTCGTCGTCAAGGGCGTCGATGACGTCTGGGTCAAGCTGGCCCGCTGCTGCACCCCGGTCCCCGGCGACCCGATCGTCGGCTTCGTCACGCGCGGCAGCGGCGTATCGGTTCACCGCGCGGACTGCGTCAACGTGGACTCCCTCTCCCAGGAGCCCGAGCGGATGCTGGAAGTCGAATGGGCCCCCACCCAGTCCTCGGTCTTCCTCGTCGCCATCCAGGTCGAGGCGCTGGACCGGTCCAGGCTGCTGTCGGACGTCACCCGGGTCCTGTCGGACCAGCACGTGAACATCCTCTCCGCGGCCGTCCAGACCTCCCGCGACCGCGTGGCCACCTCCCGCTTCACCTTCGAGATGGGCGACCCCAAGCACCTGGGCCACGTCCTGAAGGCCGTACGGGGCGTCGAGGGCGTCTACGACGTCTACCGCGTCACCTCGGCCCGCCGGCCGTAGCGGGGGCGCACAGCACACGCACGAGGGCCCCGGTACGGCCAGCAGGAACTGGCGCTGTCGTACCGGGGCCCTCGCCCGTCAACCGGCGGACATCAGCCGCCGAACTCCTCCAGGCCCTTCAGCGCCTGGTCGAGCAGGGCCTGGCGGCCCTCCAGCTCGCGGGCCAGCTTGTCGGCCTTCGCGTTGTTGCCCGCCGCACGGGCCGCGTCGATCTGCTCGCGCAGCTTGTCCACCGCCGCCTGGAGCTGACCCGTCAGGCCGGCCGCACGCGCCCGCGCCTCCGGGTTCGTACGACGCCACTCGCCCTCCTCGGCCTCCTGGATCGCCCGCTCCACCGCGTGCATCCGGCCCTCGACCTTCGGCCGGGCGTCGCGCGGTACGTGGCCGATGGCCTCCCAGCGCTCGTTGATCGAGCGGAACGCGGCCCGGGCCGCCTTCAGGTCCGTCACCGGGACGAGCTTCTCGGCCTCCTCGGCCAGCTCCTCCTTCAGCTTCAGGTTCTCGACCTGCTCGGCGTCGCGCTCCGCGAACACCTCGCCACGCGCCGCGAAGAACACGTCCTGCGCACCGCGGAAGCGGTTCCACAGATCGTCCTCGGCCTCGCGCTGCGCCCGGCCCGCCGCCTTCCAGTCCGCCATCAGCTCGCGGTAGCGGGCGGCCGTCGGACCCCAGTCGGTCGACTTCGACAGCGACTCGGCCTCCGCGACCAGCCTCTCCTTGACCTTCCGGGCGTCCTCGCGCTGCGCGTCGAGCGAGGCGAAGTGCGCCTTGCGGCGCTTGGAGAAGGCGGACCGGGCGTGCGAGAAGCGGTGCCACAGCTCGTCGTCCGACTTGCGGTCCAGCCGCGGCAGACCCTTCCAGGTGTCCACCAGGGCACGCAGCCGCTCGCCCGCACTGCGCCACTGGTCGCTCTGCGCCAGCTGCTCGGCCTCGGCCACCAGCGCGTCCTTGGCCGCCCGGGCCTCGTCCGTCTGCTTGGCCTTCTGGACCTTGCGCTCCTCGCGCCGCGAGTCCACGGTCGCGACCAGCTTGTCGAGCCGCACGCGCAGCGCGCCGAGGTCGCCCACGGCGTGGTGCTCCTCCACCTGCGTGCGCAGGTGGTCGATGGCCGTCTGAGCGTCCTTGGCGGACAGATCGGTGGTCCGCACCCGCCGTTCGAGGAGGCCGATCTCGACCACCAGGCCCTCGTACTTGCGCTCGAAGTAGGCCAGGGCCTCCTCAGGGGTGCCCGCCTGCCACGAGCCGACGACCTTCTCGCCCTCGGCAGTACGCACGTACACGGTGCCCGTCTCGTCGACACGGCCCCACGGGTCGCTGCTCACAGCGCCTCCTCCACCTGATGCCTGCGAGGGGTTCACCCCCTGGGCATCGTCCACAGTTTCCTGGGGCGGGCAGCGCCCGCCCTGCACAACGCCAACATAGGCGACCGCCGGGCCGGCTGTCCGCATCCCGCACGACGGAATATCGCCGTACGGGCCGGACGCCGGCCGGGCCCGAGGCCGCCGGAACCCGTCAGTTCTGGGTGACGGCGCCCTTCTGGATGGTCACCGGGGTCTTCGGGGCCCCGTCCTGGCCGCCATCGGCCGTACCGGCCTTGGCCACGTCCTCGAGCGCCTTCAGACCCGCCGCGTCGATCTTGCCGAACGGCGTGTACGACGGAGCCAGCGGGCTGTCCTTGTAGACCAGGAAGAACTGGCTGCCGCCGCTGTGCGGCTGGCCGGTGTTGGCCATCGCCACCGTGCCCGCCGGGTAGATCACCTGGCCCTGCTCGTTCGGCTTGCCCAGCGAGTCGAGGTTCTCGTCCGCGATGGTGTAGCCGGGGCCGCCCATGCCCGTGCCCTCCGGGTCACCGCACTGCAGTACGAAGATCCCCGAAGTGGTCAGCCGGTGGCACTTGGTGTTGTCGAAGAACCCCTTGTCGGCCAGCGACTTGAACGAGTTGACGGTCTCCGGCGTCTTCGCCGCGTCCATCTCGAACTTGATCTCGCCCGCGCTGGTCTTCAGGTCGAACGTGTACTTCGCGTTCTTGTCGATCGTCATCGCCGGCGAGGGCGACTGCTTCGGCGAAGGCGCCGCCGACGGGCTCGCCGCCGGGTCCGCCGCCCGGTCCTTCTTGTCCTTGTCGAACACGCCGCCCACGACGAGGCCCACCAGCGTCGCGACCACCACGGCCACCGCGGCCCCGATCACCGCCGCACGCTGCCGCGCCTTGCGCCGGGCCTCGGCCCGGCGCTTCTGCTGGCGCTCGTACTTCTCCCTGGCGAGCTGTCGCCGCCGCTGATCGCTCGTGACCACCGGGTCGTCTCCTTGTACGTGTCTGGCACCGCTGTCCGGTCTCGGTTAGGCCGTACCGTATATGGGTTCGCTGTGTAACGAGCGGCGCCGGTAGGCTCTGAGCAGCAGCATTCCGACACACGGCCGCTGCCGAAGCTCCCGCCGGACGACGATTGAGGACGAACGTGCTGATTGCCGGGTTCCCCGCCGGGGCCTGGGGGACCAACTGTTACGTGGTCGCCCCCGCCGCAGGTGAGGAGTGCGTCATCATCGACCCGGGCCACCAGGCCACCCAGGGGGTCGAGGAGACGCTGAAGAAGCATCGACTCAAGCCCGTCGCCGTCGTCCTCACCCACGGCCACATCGACCACGTGGCCTCGGTGGTCCCGGTGTGCGGGGCCCACGACGTTCCCGCCTGGATCCACCCCGAGGACCGCTTCATGATGAGCGACCCGGAGAAGGCGCTCGGCCGCTCCCTGGGAGCGCAGCTGATGGGCGAGCTCACCGTGGGGGAGCCCTCCGACGTCAAGGAGCTCACCGACGGGACGAAGCTGGCGCTGGCGGGCATGGAGCTCACCGTGTCGCACGCGCCCGGGCATACCAGGGGGTCGGTGACCTTCGGGATGCCCGAAGCGGGGGACGTCCCCCCGCTGCTGTTCTCGGGCGACCTGCTCTTCGCCGGCTCCATCGGCCGTACCGACTTCCCGGGCGGCAGCCACGCCGACATGCTCGAGTCGCTGGCCCGCGTGTGCCTGCCGCTCGACGACGCGACCGTGGTCCTGCCCGGTCACAACGAGCACACGACCATTGGCCGTGAGCGCGCCACCAACCCGTACCTGCGGCAGGTGGCCGCCGGCCTCGGAGACGGCATCACGTCTCCACGACGAGGAATGTGACGAGAGTTTCGTGAGTACTTTCCAGGCCCCCAAGGGCACCTACGACCTGCTGCCGCCCCGCTCGGCGACCTTCCTCGCGGTGCGCGAGGCGATCGCCGGGCCGCTGAAGAACTCGGGCTACGGGTACGTCGAGACGCCCGGCTTCGAGAACGTCGAGCTCTTCTCGCGCGGTGTCGGCGAGTCCACCGACATCGTCAGCAAGGAGATGTACACGCTCACGACGAAGGGCGGCGACCAGCTCGCCCTGCGCCCCGAGGGCACCGCCTCCGTGCTGCGCGCGGCGCTTCAGGGCAACCTGCACAAGGCCGGCCTGCTGCCCGTCAAGCTCTGGTACTCCGGCTCCTACTACCGCTACGAGCGGGCCCAGGCGGGCCGCTACCGCCACTTCTCGCAGGTCGGCGCCGAGGCGATCGGCGCCGAGGACCCGGCGCTGGACGCCGAGCTGATCATCCTGGCCGACCAGGCGTACCGCTCGCTGGGCCTGCGCAACTTCCGGATCCTGCTGAACTCGCTCGGCGACAAGGAGTGCCGCCCGGTGTACCGGGAGGCGCTCCAGTCCTTCCTGCGCGGGCTGGACCTGGACGAGGACACCGTCCGCCGGGCCGAGATCAACCCGCTGCGCGTCCTCGACGACAAGCGGGAGTCCGTTCAGAAGCAGCTGGTCGGCGCTCCGATGCTGCGGGACTACCTGTGCGACGCGTGCAAGGCCTACCACGAGGAGGTGCGGGCGCTGATCACGGCGGCCGGAGTCGCCTTCGAGGACGACGAGAAGCTCGTGCGCGGCCTGGACTACTACACGCGGACCACGTTCGAGTTCGTCCACGACGGCCTGGGCTCGCAGTCCGCGGTCGGCGGCGGTGGCCGCTACGACGGCCTGTCCGAGATGATCGGCGGACCGGCGCTGCCCTCGGTGGGCTGGGCCCTGGGCGTGGACCGTACGGTGCTGGCGCTGGAAGCCGAGGGCGTGACGCTGGACGTCCCGGCGGCCACCTCGGTGTTCGCGGTGGCGCTGGGCGAGGAGGCCCGACGGGTGCTCTTCGGCAAGGTGACCGGGTTGCGGCGGGCCGGCATCGCGGCGGACTTCGCGTTCGGCGGCAAGGGCCTCAAGGGCGCCATGAAGGACGCCAACCGTTCCGGCGCCCGCTTCGCGATCGTCGCGGGCGACCGCGACCTCGCCGACGGCGTGGTCCAGCTCAAGGACATGGAGTCCGGGGAGCAGGGGCCGGTCGCCGTGGCGGACGTGGTCGAGGTCCTGCGGGCCAAGCTGGCCTGACGGCCGTGGTGCCCCGGCGGGGCCGCAGTGGCGTGGAGCGCCGCCGCGGCCCCGCCGTGTCGTGTCAGAGCAGGTCGTACCGCATGGCCGTGGTGACGGCCGCGGTGCGGTCGGTGACCTCCAGCTTTCCGAAGATGCGCAGCAGGTGCGTCTTGACGGTCGACTCCGCCACGAACAGGCGGCGGCCGATCTCCGCGTTCGTCGCCCCCTCGGAGACGAGGCGCAGGACCGCGACCTCCCGGTCCGACAGGCGCGGACGCTCGGGCCGGGTGCGCAGCCGGTCGACCAGGCGGCCCGCCACCGACGGGGCCAGGACCGTCTCGCCGCGCACCGCCGCGCGGACGGCCTCGGCCAGTTCCGTCCGGGCCATGTCCTTCAGCAGGTAGCCCGCGGCCCCCGCCTCCACCGCCCGCAGGATGTCCCGGTCGTTCTCGTACGTCGTCAGGACCACCACCCGCACCGGCAGTCCGGCCGCGCTGATCCGCGCGATGGACTCGACGCCGTCGCCGCCCGGCATCCGCAGGTCCATCAGGATCAGGTCCAGGCCGCCGGGGACCAGCTCCGCGGCCAGCGCCTCGGCCTGCGGGCCGTTCGACGCCTCGGCGACGACCTCCAGGTCGGGCTCCGCACTGAGCATGCCGCGCAGGCCTTCCCGTACCACGGGGTGGTCGTCGGCCAGCAGGATGCGGATCATGTCGTACGGCTCCTCAGCGGATCGGGAGTGTCACGGTGACGGTGGTGCCGGTGGCGGGGCCCGCCCCGGCGGTGCTGTCGACGGACGCCGTGCCGCCGGCCTCCGCCGCGCGGGCGCGCAGTCCCCGCAGGCCGTAGCCGGACGCGGGGGCCGCCGGGTCGAAGCCCTGCCCGGTGTCCCGGACCGTGACGGTCAGTTCGCCGCCACCGTAGGCCAGGGACACCGCACAGCGCGCCCCGGGCCCGGCGTGCTTCGCGGCGTTCGACAGCGCTTCCTGGCAGGACCGCAGGGCCACCACCTCCAGCGCCGCGGGCAGCGGCCGGACCTCCCCGCCCACCGACACCGCCGCCGGCGGGTGCTGCCGGGCCGCGAGGCGGCGTACGGCGTCCGGCAGGGAGCCGGCGTCGAGATCGGCGGGGGCGCCGCCGGCCACCAGGGCCCGGGCCTCGGCCAGGTTCTGCCGGGCGGTGGCGGCCATCAGCTCCAGGTGCCGGTGGGCCTGTTCCGGGTCGGTGTCCAGCTCCGACTGCACGGCCTGGACCAGCATCAGCAGGCTGGTGAAGCCCTGGGCGAGGGTGTCGTGGATCTCGCGGGACATGCGTTCCCTTTCGGCATGGGCGCCCTGCGCGGCGGACAGCCGGGCCACCTCCTCCCGGCTGGCGTCGAGTTCGGCGATCAGCGAGGCCCGCTCCTGGCTCTGCTCGATGATCCGGATGATCCAGGCACCGAAGAAGGAGGAGAAGGCGAAGGTGACGAACGAGCCGACCGCGTTGACGAAGACGATGTGGCCCTCCGGCCGCCACAGCACCGCCCAGCCGGCCACCGGCAGCAGCGAGACCACCGCCATCGCGCCGATCGCCCGGCGCAGCGGCAGCAGCATGAAGCAGTGCGGGGCGAGCGCGAACGTGATCAGCCGGGTCTCGCCCACCAGGAACGCCGCGGGCAGGAACAGGGCCAGCAGCCCGCCCAGGTAGCGCAGCGACAGCGCCGGTTCGGAGCCGGGGTCCTTCACCAGCAGGGGCCGGCCGGCCCACGCGTACCAGGGGATCAGCAGCACGAGCAGCGCGGCGGCGGGCAGCCGGTACGACAGCGGGGGGAAGTCCGCGCCCAGGACGAAGGCGACGGTCGCGGTCCACACGACCCCGAAGTAGAGGTCCCAGGGCCCGAACGCGCTGTCCCAGACATGGGATTCGCGCGCCCCGGCCGTCCTGGTGAACCCGTTCAGCCGTCGCGGCGGTTCTTCCACTTGAAGGTCAGCAGGCACAGGACCAATCCTCCGACGACCCAGGCCCCCAGGACCAGGGCGACCTTTCCGTACTCCCAGCTGCCGGCCTGCTCCAGGACGGCGGCGGACTCCGGCAGGAACACCCCGCGCAGCCCCTGGCACATCCACTTGAGCGGGAACAGCGCCCCGATGTTCAGCAGCCAGTCCGGGATCGCGTTCACCGGGATGAAGACGCCGGAGATGAACTGCAGGATCAGGAACGGCAGGACGACCACCGAGCTGGCGCTCCTCCCGGACTTGGGCAGGCTGCTGATCGCGATGCCGAGCAGGGCGCAGCCGGTCAGACCGAGGGCGAAGATCCAGCCGAAGGTGAACCACTTGGCCGCGGAGGCCGGCAGCTCGAGGTCGAACAGGGTGGAGCCGACGAACAGCAGGACCGCGGTCTCGGCGAGGCCGGTGGCCAGGACCATCCAGACCTTGCCGAGGAAGTACGCGGCCGGCGGCATCGGGGTCCCGCGCAGCCGGCGCAGCACCTTCTCGTCGCGTTCGACGGCGATCGAGATCCCCAGCGACTGGAAGCTGGTGGACATGATGCCCGCGGCGACCATGCCCGCCGCGTACAACTGGGAGGCGGTGACCCCGGTGTTCTCCACGCTGTCGCTGAAGATCGAGGCGAAGAGCGCGAGGAAGACGATCGGGAAGGCGAAGGTGAAGATCACCGCGTCGCGCTGGCGGACGAACTGCTTGATCTCCAGCGCCCCGCGGCTCAGCCCCAGGGTCCAGGCGCCGGGCAGTGCCTTCGCGGCGCCGGCCCGGCCGGCGGTGGCGGTGGTGGCGGTCGTGCTCATCGTGCGTCCTCCGGCTGCGGTGCGGGCGTGGGTACGAGCTGACCCGTGAGGCGCAGGTACACGTCCTCCAGGGTGGGGCGGCCGATCCGCAGCCCGGGGATCTCGCCCTCGAAGCGGGCCATGAGCTCGGCGACCGTACGGGTGGGGGTCTCGGTGACGACGCTCTGCACGGAGCCGTCGGCCCCGGTCCACTCGACGGTGGCGCCGGTGCCGAACCGGGTGCGCAGCTCGGCCGGTTCGCCCTCGGCGACGACCCGGCCGCTCGCGATGACGGCGAGCCGGTCGGCGAGGGCCTCGGCCTCCTCCAGGTAGTGCGTGGTGAGCACGATGGTGGTGCCCTCGCCGGCGAGCAGCCGGATCAGGTCCCAGAACCGGCGGCGGGCCGCCGGGTCGAAGCCCGTCGTCGGCTCGTCCAGCAGCAGCAGCTCGGGGTCGCCGATGACGCCGAGCGCCACGTCGAGCCGGCGCCGCTGCCCGCCGGAGAGGCCCTTCACCCGCTGGTCCCGCTTCTCCTCCAGCCCGACCAGGGCGATGACCTCCGCCGGGTCGCGCGGCGCCGGGTAGTAGCGGGCGAAGTGCTCGACCGTCTCCCGGACCGTCAGTTCCGCGGGAGCCGACTCGTCCTGCCAGACGATGCCGACGCGCGAGCGCCAGGCCCGCCCGCCCGTGGCGGGGTCCGCGCCGAGCACGCTGACCTCGCCGCCGTCCCGTTCCCGGTGGCCCTGCAGGATCTCCACCGTGGTGCTCTTGCCGGCTCCGTTGGGCCCGAGGAGTCCGAAGACCTCGCCCTGCCGGATCGTCAGGTCCAGTCCGTCCACTGCGGTGACCTCGCCGTACTGCTTGCGAAGCCCCCGTACCTCCACCGCGTTCCTCGTCATGTCCCACATGGTGTGGCGGAACCCGCCCCACCGGTCCCCCCGTGCAGTCGTCCTTATGTCCACCGAACGGTGGACACACAGGTCCGTACGGCACAATGGCCGGTGCTTGTTGACCTTGCAGATGTGGAGCGGGTGGTATGACGACACGAAGTACGGACGCAGACACCGCCCCGCGGACGGTCGGTGCGAGCCGGGCACTGGCGCTGCTGCTGGTGATCACGGGCGCCGCGGGACTGCTCGCGGCCTGGGTGATCACGATCGACAAGTTCAAGCTGCTCGAAGACCCGAACTTCACCCCGGGCTGCAGCCTGAACCCGATCGTCTCCTGCGGCAACATCATGAAGAGCGAGCAGGCGTCCGTGTTCGGCTTCCCGAACCCGATGCTGGGCCTGGTCGCCTACGGCATGGTGATCTGCGTCGGCATGAGCGTGCTCGCCGGGGCCCGGTTCCGGCCCTGGTACTGGCTGACCTTCAACGCCGGCACGCTGTTCGGCGTCGGCTTCTGCACCTGGCTGATGTACCAGTCGCTGTACAACATCAACTCGCTGTGCCTGTGGTGCAGCCTGGCGTGGGTCGCCACGATCTTCATGTTCTGGTACGTCACCGCCCACAACGTGCGCCAGGGCCTGCTGCCCGCCCCCGGCTGGCTGCGCTCCTTCCTGGACGAGTTCACGTGGGTGCTGCCCGTGCTGCACGTCGGGATCATCGGCATGCTGATCCTGACCCGCTGGTGGGACTTCTGGACCTCCTGAGCGGCTCCGGGGGACCGGCCGGGGG
>NZ_JBHYVA010000225.1:0-11589 GCF_042750055.1 Streptomyces sp. NPDC059456 | reverse complement strand
ACGCACCCGCGGAGTCGGCCTCTCCGAGCCCCTCCACCTCGACCTCGCCCTCGCCGAGCTCGTCGCCGACCGCGACCCCCTCGCCCGGCGCGTCGAAGGCACCGAAGCCCGGCGTCACCCCGCCGGCCGCGAAGCCGTCGGCCGGCACCCCGGCCGGGTCCGCGGTGGGCACCCAGTCGAAGCAGACCGCCCCGTCGGCCCCGGCTCCGGCCGCCACGCCGTCGGCGTCCAAGGCCGCGAACCCGCTGGACCCGCTGGGCCTCGGCGACAAGCTCAAGGGCGTCGTCGACGGCATCACGGCCCCGCTGAAGGCTCCGGCCACGCCCGCGCCCGCCCAGACACCGGCGCCCGCACCGTCCAAGACGGCGACGACGCCCCCGTCCGCTCCCGCCGCTCCCGCCCCGGACCCGTCCGCGGACGCGATCCGCGACGCGGCGAAGAAGGCCGGCGTCGACGTCAAGGAACTGCCCCAGGACGTCAAGGACACCGCGAAGTCCCCGAAGGACGAGACGGGCAAGACCGCGGACGAGGACGAGCCCAAGCCCGAGGAGTCGAAGGACGCGGACGGGAAGCAGCCCTTCCCCTGCCCGACGTACGACGCGAAGGCCCTGGCCGACGCCGAGATGGAGCCGGGCATCCCGCTCCTGCCGGACGAGCCCTGGTACCTCGACAGCTCGCTGCTGACCCTCTACGGCCTGGACTACCACGGCATCGTCGAGGTGAAGACGGCGGGCGGCAAGACGAAGAAGGTCCTGAAGTTCACGGCGGACTCGCTGGACATCAAGGACCTGTACCAGACGGTCGGCACGACCGGGAACGTCGCGCACCTGAAGTCCCGCCCCGGCTCGACGTCCAAGATCCGCGGCGGCACGGTGACGATGTACACCGAGAGCCTCAAGGGCAACCTCTTCGGCCTGATCCCGATCGAGTTCACCCCGAACAGCCCGCCGCCGCTGAACGTCCCGTTCGCGTTCTTCACGAACGTCAAGGTCGTCCAGGCCGGCCAGTTCGGCGGCAACCTCACGGTTCCGGGCCTGCACAACTACGTCGGTCCGCCGGAGTAGCCGCACCTGCCGCAACGCACCGAGGGCGGCACCCCGCATCCCTTCCGGGATCCGGGGTGCCGCCCTCGGTCTCTGTGCGGCAGAGTCACACGGGGCCGGGTCAGGCCTGGGGCCGGCCGCCCAGGTGGTGGACGCGGACCATGTTGGTCGTGCCCGGGACGCCGGGGGGCGAGCCGGCGGTGATGACCATGGTGTCGCCGTCGTTGTAGCGGCCCAGCTTGGACAGCTCGCCGTCCACCAGGTCGACCATCGCGTCGGTGGTGTCCACGTGCGGGACGATGTACGACTCGACGCCCCAGCTCAGCGTGAGCTGGTTGCGGGTGTTGACATCGGTGGTGAAGGCGAGGATGGGCTGGGTCACGCGGTAGCGCGACAGGCGGCGGGCCGTGTCCCCGGACTGGGTGAAGGCGATGAGCGCCTTGCCGTCGAGGAAGTCCGCGATCTCGCAGGCCGCGCGGGCGACGGAGCCGCCCTGGGTGCGCGGCTTCTTGCCCGGGACCAGCGGCTGGAGGCCCTTGGAGAGGAGCTCCTCCTCGGCAGCCGAGACGATCTTCGACATCGTCTTGACGGTCTCGATCGGGTAGGCGCCGACCGAGGACTCGGCCGACAGCATGACCGCGTCCGCGCCGTCGAGGATCGCGTTGGCGACGTCGGACGCCTCCGCGCGCGTCGGGCGGGAGTTGGTGATCATCGACTCCATCATCTGGGTCGCGACGATCACCGGCTTGGCGTTGCGGCGGCACATCTCGATGAGCCGCTTCTGCACCATCGGGACCTTCTCGAGCGGGTACTCGACGGCCAGGTCGCCACGGGCCACCATGACCGCGTCGAAGGCGTCGACCACGGCGGCCATGTTCTCGACGGCCTGCGGCTTCTCGACCTTGGCGATGACGGGGACCCGGCGGCCCTCCTCGTCCATGACCTTGTGGACGTCCTTGACGTCGTTGGCGTCGCGGACGAAGGACAGGGCGACCATGTCGCAGCCCATCCGCAGGGCGAAGCGCAGGTCGTCGACGTCCTTCTCCGACAGTGCCGGGACGTTCACGGCGGCACCCGGCAGGTTGATGCCCTTGTGGTCCGAGATGACACCGCCCTCGATGACGATGGTCTTGACCCGGGGGCCGTCGACCTCGGTCACCCGCAGCTCGACGTTGCCGTCGTTGATCAGGACCTGGTCGCCCTTGGTCACGTCGCCCGGCAGGCCCTTGTAGGTGGTGCCGCAGACGGACTTGTCGCCCGGGACGTCCTCGGTGGTGATGGTGAACTCGTCACCGCGCACCAGCTCGACGGGACCCTCGGCGAAGGTCTCCAGACGGATCTTGGGGCCCTGGAGGTCGGCGAGGACGCCGACCGCGCGCCCGGTGTCCTCGGAGACCTTCCGGACGCGGTCGTACCGCTCCTGGTGTTCTGCCTGGGATCCGTGGCTGAAGTTGAATCGGGCCACGTTCATACCTGCCTCGATGAGCGCTTTCAGCTGCTCATACGAGTCGACGGCGGGGCCCAGCGTGCAGACGATTTTGGAACGGCGCATGGAGCGGATCCTATCGGTTTGTTTCGTAGCGGAATATTCCGTCTGGTGGAAAGTCCAAGTGACTAGCCGGTAACCAATGCGTACGCCTGGGTGGCGATCTCCAGTTCCTCATCCGTCGGCACCACGGCGACGGCCACCCGTGCGTCGTCCGGCGACACCAGCCGCGGCTCCGGGGAGCGCACCGCATTGGCCTGCGGGTCCAGGGCGAGCCCCAGCTCCGCGAGGCCGTCCACGGCAGCTTCCCGGACCTGGTGCGCGTTCTCCCCGACCCCCGCCGTGAACGCCACCGCGTCCACCCGGCCGAGGACGGCCGAGTAGGCGCCGATGTACTTCTTCAGGCGGTGTACGTACGCCGCGAAGGCGAGCCGCGCCGACTCGTCGCCCTCGCCCGCCCGCCGCAGCACCTCGCGCATGTCGTTGTCGCCGCACAGGCCCAGCAGACCGCTCTTCTTGTTCAGGAGCGAATCGATCTCATCCACCGAGAAGCCGCCCACCCGCGCCAGGTGGAAGACGACCGCCGGATCCAGGTCGCCCGAACGCGTCCCCATGACCAGGCCCTCCAGCGGGGTCAGGCCCATGGACGTCTCCACGCACGCCCCGCCGCGGACCGCCGAGGCCGAGGCCCCGTTGCCCAGGTGCAGCACGATCACGTTCACGTCCTCCACCGGCCTGCCCAGCAGCGCCGCCGTCGCCCGCGAGACGTACGCGTGGGAGGTGCCGTGGAACCCGTACCGCCGGATGGCGTACTTGTCCGCCGTCGCGGCGTCGATCGCGTACCGGGCCACGTACTCCGGCATCGTCGAGTGGAACGCCGTGTCGAAGACCGCCACCTGGGGCAGGTCCGCGCGCAGCGAGCGCGCCACCTCTATGCCGGTCACGTTCGCCGGATTGTGCAGCGGGGCGAGCGGGATCAGGCTCCGGATCTCCGCCAGCACCTCGTCGTCGATCACCGTCGGCTGCGTGAACCGGGTCCCGCCGTGCACCACGCGGTGCCCGATGGCGGCCAGTTCGGGGGAGTCCAGGCCCAGCCCGTCGGCGGCGAGCTCCCGCGCGACGGCCCGCAGCGCCGCCCCGTGGTCCGCGATCGCGCCGAGCCGCTCGCGCCTGCCGCCCTCGGCACCCGGGCCGGTCAGCGGTTCGTGGACGAGCCGCGAGGTCCCCTCGCCGATCCGCTCCACCAGGCCGACGGCCAGGCGGGCGGAGTCCGCCATGTCGAGCAGCTGGTACTTCACCGACGAGGAGCCGGAGTTGAGGACGAGTACGCGCGATGCGGTGGTCACGATGAGGGTCTTTCCTTCGGGGTGGGGGATCGGGCGGGGGCTCGGCGGGGTCCGGGCGGCGGGGTCAGGCGCTCGGGCCCGGCACGGCCCGCGCGCCCTGCGCCTGGATCGCGGTGATCGCCACGGTGGTGACGATGTCCTGCACCAGCGCGCCGCGGGAGAGGTCGTTGACCGGCTTGCGCAGTCCCTGGAGCACCGGGCCGACCGCGACGGCGCCCGCCGAGCGCTGCACGGCCTTGTAGGTGTTGTTGCCCGTGTTCAGGTCCGGGAAGATCAGCACGCTCGCACGGCCGGCCACGTCCGACCCGGGCAGCTTGGTCGCGGCGACCGAGGGCTCGACGGCGGCGTCGTACTGGATCGGGCCCTCGACGGCCAGGTCGGGGCGCTGCGCGCGGACGATCTCGGTGGCCTTGCGGACCTTGTCGACGTCCGCGCCGCTGCCCGAGGTGCCGGTCGAGTACGAGAGCATCGCGATCCGCGGCTCGACGCCGAAGGCGGCCGCGGTCGCCGCCGACTGCACGGCGATGTCGGCGAGCTGCTCGGCACCCGGGTCCGGGTTGACCGCGCAGTCGCCGTAGACGAGGACCCGGTCGGCCAGGCACATGAAGAAGACCGAGGAGACGATGGACGCGTCGGGCTTCGTCTTGATGATCTCGAAGGCGGGGCGGATGGTCGCGGCGGTGGAGTGCACCGAGCCGGAGACCATGCCGTCGGCCAGGCCCTCCTGGACCATCAGGGTGCCGAAGTAGTTGACGTCGGCGACCACGTCGAGGGCCAGCTCGACGGTCATGCCCTTGTGGGCGCGGGCCTGCGCGTAGAACTCGGCGAAGCGTTCCCGCAGGGGGGAGGTCGCCGGGTCGATGAGCTGGGCGCCCGAGATGTCGACGCCCAGGTCGCCGGCCTTCTTCAGGATCGCCTGCTCGTCGCCCAGCAGGGTCAGGTCGCAGACGCCGCGGCGCAGCACCACGTCCGCGGCGCGCAGCACCCGCTCCTCGGTGCCCTCGGGCAGCACCACGCGGCGCCGCTCGGAGCGGGCCCGCTCCAGCAGCTCGTGCTCGAACATCATCGGCGTGACGCGCTCGGAGCGGGCCACCGACAGCAGCCCGCGCAGCTCGGCGGTGTCCACGTGCCGCTCGAACAGGCCGAGCGCGGTCTCCAGCTTGCGCGGGGTCGCGGAGTTCAACCGGCTCTGCAGCGAGAACAGTTCGGCGGCGGTCGGGAAGCTGTTGCCGGCCACCGACACCACCGGCGTGCCCGGCGCCAGCTTCGAGGCCAGCGTCAGGATGGCCGGGCCCGGCCGCTCGTTCAGGGTCAGCAGCACACCGGCGATCGACGGGGTGCCGGAGGCGTGCGCGGCCAGCGCCCCGATGACCAGGTCGGCGCGGTCGCCGGGGGTGACGACCAGGCAGCCGGGGGTCAGGGCGTTCAGCACGTTCGGCAGCATGGCGCCGCCGAAGACGAAGTCCACGGCATCGCGGGCCAGCCCGGCGTCGTCGCCGAGGAGCACCTCGCCGCCGAGCGCCCGGGTGATCTGGGCGACGGTCGGGGCGGAGAGCGACTTGTCGTCCGGCAGCACGTAACAGGGGACGGGCAGCCGGGCGGCCAGCCGCTCGGCTATGGCGTCCCGGTCCTGTGCGGCCACCCGGTTGACCATCATCGCGACGACGTGGCAGCCGAGGCTCTCGAACGCGCGGAAGGCGCTCTGGGCCTCGGCGCGCACGGCCTCGGCGGGGTGCTTGGTGCCGCCGACGACGGGCACCACGACGGCCCCCAGCTCATTGGCGAGGCGGGCGTTCAGCGCCAGCTCGTCGGGGAGGTTCGTATCGGCGTAGTCGGTGCCGAGGACCAGCATGACCTCGTAGTCGCGGGCGACCTGGTGGTAGCTGTCCACCAGCCGGGACACGAGCTCGTCGATGCCCTTCTCGGCCAGGATGGCGGAGGCCTCGTGGTACTCCATGCCGTACGCGGTCCGGGGGTCCTGCTCGATCCGGTAGCGGGCCCTGAGCAGGTCGAAGAGCCGGTCCGGCGCATCGTGGAGCAACGGGCGGTAGACGCCGACCCGCGCCGTCTGGCGGGT
Organism: Streptomyces sp. NPDC059456; assembly: GCF_042750055.1. Taxonomy (NCBI): domain Bacteria; kingdom Bacillati; phylum Actinomycetota; class Actinomycetes; order Kitasatosporales; family Streptomycetaceae; genus Streptomyces; species Streptomyces sp. NPDC059456. Next base: position 5,637 of record NZ_JBHYVA010000225.1, on the reverse strand, counting down.
CAGCAGCTCCATGATTCCCAGCTCGACGACCTGCCGGCCGTCCCCCCGCTCGATACCGGTCACGTACACGCTGCGCGTCACGCGGGTTCTCCGTCCCATCGTGTGGATAGTTGCTGTTTTCCCCGTTGGGGTGGGCCTGGCCTCTTGACAATACCCCGGTGGCCAGATAGGGCGCCCGCCGGGAAAGACCCGTCGGGAAGGGCCGGAAGGTCGAGGTGCGGAGCACCGCGGAACGCACCGTTCCGCCGGCCCGTGGAACAATCGGACAGGCTTCACCGTGACGCCTTCAGATGTACGGCCGTCCGCCCGCACGCGTACGGCCCGGTACGACCAGGAGCAGGAGACACAGCACGATGCGTATCGGAGTTCTCACCGCAGGCGGCGACTGCCCGGGCCTGAACGCTGTCATCCGTTCGGTCGTGCACCGCGCCGTCGTCGGCCACGGCGACGAAGTCATCGGCTTCGAGGACGGCTTCAAGGGCCTCCTTGACGGCCACCACCGCCCTCTCGACATCAACGCCGTCAGCGGCATTCTCGCCCGCGGCGGCACGATTCTCGGTTCAGCCCGCATGGAGCGCGCGCGACTGCACGAAGCCGCCGAGAACGCGCACGAACTGGCGACGCGCTACGGCATCGACGCGCTCATCCCGATCGGCGGCGAGGGCACCCTGACCGCGGCCCGGATGCTGTCGGACGCCGGGATGCCGGTCGTCGGCGTGCCGAAGACCATCGACAACGACATCTCCTCCACCGACCGCACCTTCGGTTTCGACACCGCCGTCATGGTCGCCACCGAGGCCATCGACCGCCTCAAGACCACCGCCGAATCCCACCAGCGCGTGATGGTCGTCGAGGTCATGGGCCGGCACGCGGGCTGGATCGCCCTGGAGTCCGGCATGGCCGGCGGCGCCCACGGGATCTGCCTGCCGGAGCGCCCCTTCGAGGTGGACGCCCTGGTGAAGATGGTGGAGGAACGATTCTCCCGCGGGAAGAAGTTCGCCGTCATCTGCGTCGCCGAGGGCGCGCACCCGGCCGAGGGCTCCATGCCCTACGAGAAGGGCGCGATCGACGCGTACGGCCACGAGCGCTTCGCCGGCATCGGCAACCGCCTCGCCGTCGAACTGGAGCACCGCCTGGGCAAGGAGGCCCGCCCGGTCATCCTGGGCCACGTCCAGCGCGGCGGCACCCCCACCGCGTACGACCGCGTCCTCGCGACCCGCTTCGGCTGGCACGCCGTGGAGGCCGTCCACCGCGGCGACTTCGGCAACATGACCGCCCTGCGCGGCACCGACATCGTGATGGCCCCGCTGGCCCACGCCGTCACCGAACTGAAGACGGTCCCCGAGAACCGCATGTACGAGGCCGAGTCGGTCTTCTGACCGGCCGCGTCTAACGGGCGCCGCCTGCGTAGGCCCAGAAGCGGGCCACGATGTCGGCCAGGAACTCCCGGCCCGCGTCGCCCGTGGCGGCGTCCCCCGAGGCGCCGCCCCAGCTCAAGGTGGCCACCATCTTCGACTGGTAGTCCCCGTGCAGCCGCTCCAGGACCGGCTCCAGCTGCTGCCTGGGCACCGGCAGCAGCTTCGCCAGCGGCTTCACGTACGCCTGCCAGCGCGTGGTCACGGCGCTGCGCAGGATCTCCGCCAGCTCCTCCTGCTTGCCCGTCGCCGCCACGAACTGCGCCAGCGACAGCCCGAGCACCTGCGCCAGGGCCACGGACTGCCGTTCGTTGCCCTTCCAGCGCCCGGTGTCCTCCATCTTCTGGTACGCGTTCGTCTCCAGCCCGATCCGCCGGGCCAGCTCGTCCGCGGCCATGCCCCGGGCCATCCGGTGCTCCCGCAGGGTCACGGGCTCGGCGAGCAGCTCGCCGGGGGCGCACCAGAGCACGCCCGCGAGCGCCGTCAGCTCGGCGGAAGTCGGCGATATCTCGCCGCGCTCCCAGGCCATCACGGTCTCGGGCTCGACGATCAGTCCGTACTGGGCGCGCAGGCCATAGGCGACATGACCGGGAGCCATGCCCAGGGCCGCGCGCAGGCGCCGCGCGGCGGGGGCATTGAAGGGAGGGCTGGAGTGCACAGGGCACACCGTAGGAGTGCCCAAGGCGTGGCGACTACAGACCGTTCAAACAAGCTCAGAACTCGTAGGAACGTCCTATGGAGTTCGGCGCTTTGGGCGGGTTTCCCGGCGACCGTCCGGTAATCGGAGCGCCTCTAGATCCACTTCCAAGCCTACGGTGCCCGCCGACCGCCGCGATACCCCCCGCGCACGATGTTCACCGTTCTCCCCCACCCCGCCCACCCGCCGTCACTCCTTGCCTTGACGTCGGCGTCAAGGCTTACGGTCGGGCCATGCGAATCGGCGAACTGGCGGAGCGGGCCGGAACCAGCACGCGGACCCTGCGGTACTACGAATCGCGCGGACTGCTGCCCGCGCGCCGCGCCGGCAACGGCTACCGCACGTACGACGAGGACGACCTGCGGCTGCTGCGCCAGATCCGCATGCTCCAGGACTTCGGCTTCGAGCTGGAGGAGACCCGCCCGTTCGTCGACTGCCTGCGCGCAGGCCACCCCGCCGGGGACTCCTGTCCCGCGTCCCTGGCCGTGTACCGGCGCAAGCTCGCCGAGCTCGACGGGCTGATCGGCCAGCTGGCCGACGTGCGGGAGCAGGTCGCGCGGCAGCTCGCCGCCGCCGAGGACGCCGCCGGGGAAGCGGCGGCGCCGCGCTGTGAAATGACCGGACCGTGAGAAGGGGAGACGAAGAGATGATCCACGCCAAGGGCGTCGCCGAGGTGACCGACCGGGACTTCGGGACGGAGGTGCTCGCCGAGCGGGGCCGGCCCGTCCTCGTCGAGTTCACCGCCGACTGGTGCGGGCCCTGCCGGCAGCTCGCGCCCGTGCTGTCCGCCGTCGCCGCCGAACAGGCCGACCACCTCAAGGTCGTGCAGATCGACGCGGACGGCAACCCCGCCACCGTCGTCCGGTACGGGGTGCTGTCCATGCCGACCCTGATCGTCTTCCGCGACGGCGAGCCCGTGAAGCAGATGGTCGGCGCACGCGCCAAGCGCAAGCTGCTTCAGGAGCTCGAAGAGGTCACCGGCGTCACGGCCTGAACCAGACCGTCGCCAGCGGCGGGAGCGTCATGCGCAGGCTCGCCGGACGGCCCTGCGCGGGCACGGGCTCGGGCCGCAGGGGCTGCGGATGGCGCACGCCGCCGCCGCCGTACTGCTCCGCGTCCGTGTTCAGGACCTCCCGCCACCACGGCACCTCCTCCGGGACGCCGATCCGGTAGCCGTGCCGCACCACCGGCGAGAAGTTCGACACGCACAACAGCGGCGAGCCGTCCTTCGCGAAGCGCAGGAACGCGAAGACGTTGTCCTCCGCCGCGTCCGCCTCCACCCAGCCGAAGCCCTCCGGCACGGTGTCCCGCTCCCACAGCGCGGGCGCCGCCGCGTAGGTCCGGTTCAGGTCGCGCACGAGATCGCGCACGCCCCGGTGGTCGGCGGCCGCCGTGTACGAGGAGTCCAGCAGCCACCAGTCCGGTCCGTGCGCCTCCGACCACTCCGACCCCTGGGCGAACTCCTGCCCCATGAAGAGCAGCTGCTTGCCCGGGTGGGCCCACATGAAGCCCAGGTACGCACGGTGTATGGCCCGCTGCTGCCACCAGTCGCCGGGCATCTTCGACACCAGCGAGCGCTTGCCGTGCACCACCTCGTCGTGCGAGATCGGCAGCACGTAGTTCTCGCTGTACGCGTAGACCATCCCGAACGTCATGTCGTGGTGGTGGTACTTGCGGTGCACCGGGTCCTTCGACGCGTAGCGCAGGGTGTCGTGCATCCAGCCCATGTTCCACTTCAGCCCGAAGCCCAGCCCGCCCGCGTCCGTCGGCCGGGTCACGCCCTCCCAGGCCGTGGACTCCTCCGCGATCGTCACCACGCCCGGGCAGCGCCGGTACACCGTCGCGTTCATCTCCTGGAGCATCGCCACCGCGTCCCAGTTCTCCCGGCCGCCGTGCTCGTTCGGCGCCCACTCGCCCTCGCCGCGCGAGTAGTCCAGGTAGAGCATCGAGGCCACCGCGTCCACGCGCAGCCCGTCCACGTGGAACTCCTGGCACCAGTACACGGCGTTCGCGACGAGGAAGTTGCGGACCTCCTTGCGGCCGTAGTCGAACTCCAGCGTCCCCCAGTCCGGGTGCGCGGCCCGCCGCGGGTCGTGGTGCTCGTACAGCGGCCGCCCGTCGAACTCCGCGAGCGCCCACTCGTCGCGCGGGAAGTGGGCCGGCACCCAGTCGACGATCACGCCGATCCCGGCCCCGTGCAGCGCGTCCACCAGCATCCGGAAGTCGTCCGGACCGCCCATCCGCGAGGTCGGCGCGTAGTACCCGGTGACCTGGTACCCCCACGAGCCGCCGAAGGGGTGCTCCGCGACGGGCATCAGCTCCACGTGCGTGAAGCCCAGCTCCTTGACGTACGGGGGCAGCTGCTCGGCCAGCTGCCGGTAGGAGAGCCCCGGCCGCCAGGAGGCCAGGTGCACCTCGTACACCGAGAAGGGGGCCTGGTGCGGCGGGCGGGCCCCGCGGCGCGCCATCCACTCCGCGTCCTGCCACGCGTAGTGCGACGCGGTGACCACCGAAGCGGTGGCCGGCGGCACCTCCGCGGCGCGGGCCATCGGGTCGGCGCGCAGGGTGTGGCCGCCGTCCGGGCGGGTGATGTCGTACTTGTACAGCGCGCCCTCGCCCACCCCCGGCAGGAACAGCTCCCAGACCCCGGACGCGCCCAGCGAGCGCATCGGGTACGCCGTCGAGTCCCAGTACGAGAAGTCCCCGGTGACCCGCACCCCCTGGGCGTTCGGCGCCCACACCGTGAACCGGGTGCCGGCCACGCCCTGGTGCTCCATCGGCCGGGCGCCGAGGGCCGTCCACAGCTCCTCGTGCCGGCCCTCGCCGATCAGGTGCAGGTCCAGCTCGCCGAGCGCGGGCAGGAACCGGTACGGGTCGTGCACCTCGATCTCGTCGCCGTCGTACGTGACCAGCAGCCGGTAGTCCGGCACGCCGGTCAGCGGCAGCAGCCCCGAGAACAGCCCGTCGCCGTCGGAGAGGAGCTCGGCCCGCAGCCCCTTCGCGACGACCGTGACCGACGTGGCGTACGGGCGCAGCACGCGGAAGACCACGCCGTCGCGCCGGGTCCGGGCGCCCAGCACCCCGTGCGGGTCGTGGTGGCGGCCCTCCAGCAGCCGGGCCCGTTCCCCGGCGCCGAGCGCGGGCGCCGGCCGTACCCCGTGTGCGGGAGCCCGCTCGGCGCGCGGCGGCGGGGCCTTGCGCACCGCCGCGGGGGCGGGCGCTCCGCGGTCCGCGGCCCGTGCCGGAGCCGTGGACGGCGGGGTGGTCGACGGTGACTGACGGGCGGGGCTCACGTGTGCGGCCTCCTAGGCGGCTGCGGGCGGGGGTGCGGGGAGAGGGAGGAGAAGCCTTCGCCGGGACCGGAGCCCGGCCCGGGCCCGGCGGACGGCCCGGCGGAGGGCCCGGCGGAGGGCCCGGCGCCCGGCCCCGGCCCGGGTCCCGCGGCGGGACCCGTCCCCGGGCGGGGGGGGGGCCCCGGGCGGGCGGCGGGCCCGGGGGCGCGCCGGGGCCGGCCGGACCCCCCGG
>NZ_JBHYVA010000224.1:0-11599 GCF_042750055.1 Streptomyces sp. NPDC059456 | reverse complement strand
GCGGGCCCCCCCCCGCCCCCGCCCCGCCCCCCCGCCCCCGCGGGCAGCGGCTCCGCCGGACCCGGCCCTCCTGCGCAGCCCCGGCGTCCACCTGCGGCCACGCGAGGGCGCCCCCGCCCTGCCCGACGACATCTCCGCACTGTCCTGGCTGGTGGCCGATGCCGGCAGTGGCGAGGTGCTCGCCGCGCACGACGCCCACCTGGGCCTGCCGCCGGCCAGCACCCTGAAGACGCTCTTCGCGCTGACGGCCTTGCCGCACCTCCCGCGTACCGGCACCCACACGGTGACCGACGCCGAACTCGCCGAGGTGGGCGAAGGCAGCAGCCTGGTGGGCCTCGACGCCGGCCGCACCTACCGGATCGCGGACTTGTGGAAGGGCGTCTTCCTCAGCTCGGGCAACGACGCCGTCCACGTCTTGGCCGAGATGAACGGCGGCTGGACCCGAACGGCCGCGCAGATGCAGGCCAGGGCCCGCGCCCTGGGGGCAAAGGACACCCACGTCATCTCCCCGGACGGCTACGACGCCGACGGTCAGGTGTCCTCCGCGTACGACCTCGCCGTCTTCGGCCGGGCGGGCCTCGCCGATCCCGACTTCGCCCGGTACGCGGCACTGGCCGACGCCCCGTTCCCCGGGGACACGGACGCCGAGGGCCGGCCGAGCTGGACGTACGGCATCGAGAACACCAACCGGCTGCTCACCGGTGAGGACGGGGTCGAACGCTACCCGGGCATCATCGGCATCAAGAACGGCTACACCTCCGGCGCCGGATTCACCCTCGTCACCGCCGCGCGACGCGGCGGCCGCACCCTCCTGGTCACCGTCATGAACCCCCAGCAAGGCGGCGCCTTCGCCGTGTACGACGAGGCGCGGGCCCTGATGGACTGGGGCTTCGCCGCCGCCGGACGGGTGGACCCGGTCGGATCGCTCCGGCCGCCGCCGGCCACACCGGCCACACCGGCCACCCGCACCGCTCCGCCTCCCGCGACCGCCTCCACCGCCTCCGCGCAGCCGCTCACCGGCTACGCGTGGTCGGCCGTCCTCCTCGCGGGAGCCGGTGGCGCGGGGGCCGTCGTGTACCGCCGCCGACGCCGACGGCCCCACCCCGGACCCAACACGGGACCGGAGACCGGCTGACCCGCCGCCCGGCCCCTGCCGCGGAGCCGTTCGTCACCGCGTTCCTCGCGGCTCGCTTCGCCGCGGGCCGCGACCCGGTGCAGAGCGGGGTGACGGTGAGCGGAGCCGGCTGCGGTCGCGGAAATACCCCGGAACGCATTCGCGGCCGGGGTATTTCGTTGCCGGCTATTCGCCGGGTGAAAGATCAGCCGTCGTACCACCCGTACTGGGTAATCGTTCCATGGCCGCTACAGCTGCCGCCGAAGTCCCAGAATCCAGGATTCTGCAACGGACCGTGGATGTCCGTGCCATCGCTGCAGTGGGTCCATGCTCCGGTGCGGCCGTAGTCGACGGTGACGGTCGCGCGCCATGAGACGCCGTTGAAGGAGTACGTGTTGAAACCGTGGTTCGGGACGTGCATCGGGGTGATCTTCCCCGGTACGGGCGCCTCCCAGACGACATGCTCCGTCACTTTCGTACCTGTCTGCGCGGGCGTCGCGGCCTGAGCCGCACCGCCGGACACGACCGTGCCGGCCAACGCCGCGGCGCTGCCGAGCACGAGGGCGATCGTCTTCCTGCTGCGCATGGACTGGTTCCCCCCCTGGTTGGAATCGTTGTCTGCACGCTATTTCAGCTTCTCCAATAGGGTCAATGGTGCCTGGCGGTCCCGAATAGGCCAAAAAGAACGAGGAGTTAAGCGGAACCTTTTCCCTGAATGCCCGTCGAACGGCATTTCCCTGATGGGTGCTGCAACCACGCTTCTCGGGCCGCGCGATCGGAACCCGGCGCCCGGACGGCCGTGCCGGCGGACGTCCGTCCCCCGCGAGGCCCGGACCTGCCGGAACCGCCGCGCGCGAGCCGGACGCCAGACCTCCGTGTCCACCGCCCGCCGTCCGGTTCGGGGCGGTTCGGCGGCGTCGTCCGGTGTCAGACGCGGCCCACCGGTGCGCGCGGGACACAGCGAACGGCGAGCGCGGCGGCGAGCAGGTACGCCGCCGCGCCGGCCGCCATGCTCAGGCGGACCCCGTCGGTGAAATCGGCCGAACCGGCCAGCAGGGATCCGCCGAGCGCAACGCCGGCCGCGCTGCCGATCTGGCGCGTGGTGTTGAAGAGGGCGGAGGCGGTGCCGGAGTGCGTGTCCGGGGCGGCCGACAGCACCGTCGCGGTGGCGCCGGTGAGGGTGAAGGAGGTGCCGAAGCCCGCGGCCATCATCGGGACGACGAGCAGCCAATAGGACGGGTCCGGTCCGGCGGCCGCCCAACCGGCCAGGCCCGCGGCGCCGATCAGCATGCCGGTGATCACGAGGGGGCGGTGGCCGGTCCGGCGGGCGAGCCGTCCCGAAAGGGCCGAGGCGAACATCGACATCGCCACCGCGGGGAACAGTGCGAACCCGGTGCGCAGGGCGCTCATCCCGCGCTCGTGCTGGAAGTAGAGGCTGGCGGTGAAGACCATGCCGTAGAAGGCGAAGTTGAACAGGAGGCCGATGGCGGCTCCGCCCGCCACCGGCCGCTTTCGCAGCAGCGAGAGCGGCAGCGCGGGACGGCGTGCCAGATGCTCGCGCAGGACGAACAGGGCGCACGCCACCACGCACAGTCCGGCCGAGGCCAGGACCAGGGGGGCGGTCCAGCCGAGCCGGCCGGCCTCGTTCAGGGCGGTGGTCAGGAAGGTGACCAGTGCGACGAGCGCGGTCTGGGCGGGCCAGTCCAGCGAGCGCCCGGGGCGCCGGACCGAGGCCGGGACGCGGATCGAGGTGAGCAGGAGGCACAGTACGCCGACCGGCAGGTTGACGAAGAAGACCCAGCGCCATCCCAGGGTGCCCACGAGCAGGCCGCCGAGCAGCGGGCCCGCGGAGGCGGCGATGCCTGCCATGGAGCCCCAGAGCCCGTAGGCGCGGGCCCGGTCCGCCGGCGACCGGTAGGCCTCTTGGAGGAGGGCGAGCGAGGCGGGCACGATGAATGCGGCGCCGGCTCCTTCGAGGAGCCTCGCGGCGGTCAGGGCGATCACGTCCGGGGCGAGGCCGCAGGCCGCCGAGGCCGTGGTGAACACGACGACGCCGATGCAGAAGACGCGCCGGTGGCCGAACCGGTCCCCGAGGGCCCCGCCCGTGAGCAGCAGGGCGGCGAAGGCCATGGTGTAGCCGTTGGTCACCCATTGGACCGCGGTGACGGAGGCGGAGAGGTCCCGCCCGATGACCGGGACGGCGACGTTGACGGCCGTCACGTCCAGGATGACCATGAAGTAGCCCGTGCAGACCGCGATGAGCGGAGCCATGCTCCGCCCGGGCCCCGGCCCGGCAGTCTCCTGCGAACCGCCCGCGGGCCCTCCCTCTTCAGGCTTCATGGCCGCATGTTAGGTGCGGGATGGGGTGGATATGTTCCGTTACGCGATCAAGTGCCCTGACGGTGGCCAGGGGGGCGCGACGATCCGTGCGCCGCAGGTCGCGCGGGGTCGCTCGTGTCCGGAGGGGAGCAAGGTGTCCGGCGAGATCGACGCCAAGCCGTGATCTCCCTCGATGGTTGAAGGCTCATCCACCTCTTAGTCTGATCCAGTTCAAAAATAGAGGGGGAATAGCAGTAATGAAGCTCAACAAGCGCCTGGCCGCGGTGGCCGCGGCTGCGGTGGTCGGTCCGACGGTGCTCATGACGACGCCCGCCATGGCCGCCGAGTCCGCCCAGCCTGCGGTGACCGTCCCGGACGCCGAGCCGAAGGGCGACGCCGCGTCGGCGGCCGCGGACACGCCCGAAGAGGCGCCCGGCCTCACGGCCACCCCGCAGACGGCGACGCAGCCCGAGGCGCAGAAGCCCGAGGCCCTGAAGCCCGAGGCGCAGAAGCCGGACAGCCGGAGCCCGGAGGGTCAGGAGCCCGCCGGCCGGACGGCGTCCAAGGGGGCCGAGAAGGCCGCCGACGACGAGTACGAACAGCCCACCGGCACGATGATGGGCCCGGAGGTCACCCTCCACGGCATCCCCGAGGACGGGTTCAAGAAGGACGGCAGCTGGACCAGGCTGAACGTGGAGGTCGACAACACCGGCCACCGTGCCGTCCCGAACTACACCCCGAGCATCAACATCATGCAGTGGGACGGGGCCTTCACCACCTCGCAGGTCAAGGTCGAGCGGCTGGTCGGCGGTGCCTGGCAGCCCGTCAAGGCCGTGACCGCCGAGACCATGGGCCCCGGGTTCAAGTACTACCTCGGGACCACCGCCTCCGTGGCGGCCGAGGCGGACTACACGGTCGAGGTGCGGATCGGCTTCGCCGCCGACACCCCGGCGCTTCCCTTCGACCTCTACTCCGACGGCACCAGCCGCAACGGCTCGGTCGTCAGCGCCTCCCCCGCGAGTTGGTACCAGTCCAAGATCGAGGGCGCCGAGGCCGGTGGCGAGACGCAGCCGACGGTCATCGAGGGGCCCGCCCTGACGGTGAGTGACGCACCCGGCACCATCACGGCGGGTGGCGGTTGGGCGAACGTGACCGTCCACGTCGACAACGCCGGCAAGGACGCCCAGGAGACGTTCGACCTGGGGATGACCCTGTCCCGTCTGGAACCGTCCGGCATGAACCGTGACCAGATCCGGGTCGAGGTCTACAGCAAGGACGAGAACGGCGTCGCGGGCTGGCACCCGACGGACGAGCGGATCGGCGAGGAGGACCACTTCGCCTACGAGATCGCGTCCGGGCCGGTCGGCAGCGGCAAGGCGTTCGACGTCCAGGTCCGCATCCGGGTGTCCGCCGACGCGCCGACGGGCGACCTCAGCATCCGGTTCTGGGGCGGTGGAGCGTACGACGAGGGAGCCAACTCGTACGTCGAGTCCCGCTCCAAGCCCAGCCTGACCAAGATCGTCGCTGCCGGCACCGCCGACACCGGCAACGGCGGCGGCGACGGGACCGGAACCGGGAACGCGGGCAACCAGCCCAAGCCCGACGGAGGCGCGACCCCGATCGGCACGGGCACGGGCACGGGCACGGGCACCGGCACGGGCGCCGCCCCCGCGGGCGGAGAACTCGCCGCGACCGGCACCGACCCGGCCACCTCCTGGGTCCTCGGCGGCGCGGGCGTGGCCGTGGCCATGGGCGCCGCTCTGGTTGCGGGCACCGGCCGCCGGCGCCGCACCACGGCCTGAGCCGCGGTGCTGCCCCCGCCTTCCCCGGAGGGCGGGGGCAACACCGAGCGCTAGACCGCTGCGCTCACCGGGTGGAAGTTGATGCGTTCCCTGACGACGGGGAAGCCGGCCTTGGCGAAGTTAGCGGCCATGGGTGAGTTGCCCTGGTCCGTCGCTCCGCTGACGAACTCCGCGCCCTGCTCGACGAGGACGTGGGTGCACTCCGCGAGGAGGTCGTAGGCGTACCCGCGCCCGCGGTGCTCCGGGACGACCCCGATGAAGCCGATGGTCGGGCCGGAGGGGTTGTGGGCCGGGATGTGGATGCCGGCCAGGTCACCCTCCGGCGTGTACGCGATCTGCCACCACTCCCGTGGGGAGGGGCACCAGTGGAAGAAGTCGAGTTCCTCCTGGGCGGCCTGGTCGAGGCCGCCCTCCTCGATGGCCCTGAGCGCGTGGGCGTCCAAGGTGGCGGAGTGGATGCGGCGCAACGCGTCGAAGAACACGCAGTCGTCGGGTTCGGCGCTGAAACGCAGGCGTCCGGGCCGCTCGGGCAGTCCGCGCTCCGGGGTCCAGCGGTACAGGAAGCGTTCCACCAGGAGTTCGTACCCTGCGGCTCGTGCGGCGGCGAAGCGCGCCTCGGCGCCGGCGCGCAGGTCGGACCTTTCCCGCCAACCGCCGGGCAGGTTGATCTCGAGCTCGACCTGCCAGGGAGCGGAGCGCAGGAGTTCGGCCCCGGCCTCCTCCTCGCCCTCGGCCACGTCGAACCAGTTGATGTTGACGGGCTCCGAGTCGTCGGGGCCGCCCCACCACGCGCCGCGCGCGACGACCTCGCCGTCGCGCAGCGCGACGCGCTTCCAGTCGGGACGGAACCGGGTACGCCGATGGCCTTCACGGGCGCCCATGGGGTCGGGGAGTGCGTCGAAAAGATGGGCATCGCTCGTCGAGAGCGTGCGGATGACCGGATCGGTCATGGATTCCTCCGGGATACAGGCTGCTTGGAGCGCTCCCGGTCAGAACTGACGAACCACGCCGGGATGGTGGAAGAGGGAGCGCTGGAAAGGCGTGAACTGCACGGCACTCGCCTCCTTCCGTCGACATCGGGGCGTGGAGCCACACGGTACGTGATCTTCCGCGGGTCCGTCCACGGATTTCGGACCGGCGATGCGGTCCGGTCACGGCTCCGGGCCGACCAGGCCCGCCCTCCCGGGCGGCGGGCGCCTCCGGGGGAGAGCAGGCGGCCAGGGCGGCGGCGCCCTCGTCGGTCACCTCCACCCGTAGGGCGGGCGGCAGGGTCCATGCCGCCACCGCCGTGCCCGCCGGCCCGACCCGCGATGCACCGGGCGCGAACCGGGGGCGGAGCCCGTCACCGAGTGAGGCCGCGGCTGCCGAAGCGGCGGCCAATTCAGCGAAGGAGCAGGCATGTTCGGCATGTTCTGCACCCCGCACCTCCGGATCGCCGTCACCACGGTCCCGCCACGCTGAGCGGACCGTCCTCCGCCTCCGCGAACAGGCCGAGCGGCCCCGCCGAGGTCAGCGGTCAAGGGCAGGTCTTCTGTGCCTACTCGGAAATGCCCGGTTCGCTGTTTTCGGTCGAATCCCGGCCGCGTTCGCCGTTCGTTTATTCGTGAACCATTCGGTCGGCGCGCAGCTCGGGTGCGTGATCGCGGATCACGGCGGCGTGGTCCATCACGTTCCGTAGCTGGTTGGCGACGTGGCGAAATCATGCCCTTTACTGCGGACCGGATGAAGGGAAAGCTGTAGCGCGGAAGCGGCGAGCGGATAGATTTCGCCGCGGACACAGGAACTGCACTTGGTGAATTCGGCATCAAGGGAAGGTGTCTTCCGGGGTTCGCTCGGATGCTGTTTCGGCAACGCTTGTCGATTTCAATGAGGGTGAGCCGCGCGGATTTCGTTCCGTGAACTCAATTCGTGCAGCGGCTTCGTGGAACAGCTTGTGACATCGCTTCAGTCGCGCCAGTAACAGGAGATGCTTCAGTCGCATCGGTTACGTCGGCGGGCTGGCGTGCGGGGTTTTTGCAACCCCTCACGCTCCCCTGTGCTTCTTTCTTGCGCCGGTTGACACCATCCGGCAATTCAACAACACCGTGCGCTCACCGAAACCGGTGACGCAGGGCGGGCGCGGAATATACGTTGTTGCTTACCGAAGGCATATTCCAACCAGCGGTCCTCGCCGTTGAGAGGGACGGGCATGACGAGCCACGCAACCGAAATCGACCTCGAAGACCTGCTTCGCCGGGCGCTTGACGCCACCGGTGAGGGCGCGCGGTGGACCACCGACGCGGATGAGATGTGGTGCCGCCTCACGCCCCTGTCCGCGATGCAGCGCAAGCAGGGCTGGAAGCTGCACGTGTCGGCGACGTCCGCCTCCGCACCCACGGTCCTCGTGAAGGCCCTGGGCGTCCTGCTGCGGGAGGAGGCCGTGTTCAAGTTCGCCCGGTCCCTGGAGCAGGTGAGCGCCCTCAACTCCCGTGCGACGCCGCGGGGGAGCTCGGGCAAGTTCATCACCGTCTACCCGCGCTCCGACGCCGACGCGGCCCGAATAGCCCTGGAGCTGCACAAGGCCACGGCGGGGCTGGCCGGTCCCCGGATCCTGTCGGACCAGCCCTACGCCGCGAACAGCCTGGTGCACTACCGGTACGGCGCCTTCGTCGGCCGGCGGCGGTTGTCCGGCGACGGCCTGCTGGTGTGGTTCATCGAGGACCCCGACGGCAACCCGGTGGAGGACAAGCGCACCGGTCGGTACTCCCCGCCCGCTTGGGCCGTCAGCCCCTTCCCCGCCTCGGTCCCGGTCCCGCCGGCCGCCGAGAAGACCCCGAGCGGGCCGGTCCTGCTGGGTGGCCGCTTCTCGGTACGGGAGGCGATCCGCCACACGAACAAGGGGGGCGTCTACCGCGGGACGGACGTCACCACGGGCGCACCCATCGTCATCAAGGAGGCCAGACCGCACGTGGAGGCCGACGCGTCCGGCAGCGACGTACGCGACTGGCTGCGGGCCGAGGCCCGGACCCTGGAGAGCCTCAGCGGTACGGGGCTGGCGCCGGAGCTCCTCGCCATGTTCGAGCACGCCGGTCACCTGTTCCTGGCCCAGGAGGAAATCCCGGGCGTCCCCCTGCGCAACTGGGTCGCCGAGCACTTCCGCGACGCCGGGAGCGAGCGCTACGGCGCCGACGCCCTGGCCCAGGCCGGACGCCTGGTGGAGCTGGTCGCCGCGGCCCACGCCCACGGCTGCGTCCTGCGCGATTTCACCCCCGGCAACATCATGGTCCGGCCGGACGGTGAGCTGCGCCTCATCGACCTGGAGCTGGCCGTCCTGGAAGGTGACGCAGCGCTCCCGACGACCGTGGGGACCCCCGGCTTCAGCGCCCCCGAACGGCTGGTGAACGCGCCCGTCTCCGCGACGGCCGACTACTACAGCCTCGGCGCGACCCTGTGCTTCGTCCTCGCCGGGAAGGTCCCCAACCTGCTTCCCGAGGAGCCCCCCACCAGGACCGCGCAACAGCGGCTCGCCGAGTGGCTCGCCGCCTGCGGCGGTACGCTCCGCCTGCCGGACGGCCTGCCCGCAGCGATCCTCGGGCTGATGAAGGACGATCCGGCCGAGCGCTGGGACCCGGCGAGGGCCCGCGAGGCCCTGCGGCGGACGGAACGGGCCCTCCCGCAGCAACGGACCGCCCCCGACCCGGCGGGCGAGGACCCCCGCAGCGACACGACGTCCGCCGCGGTGGCGGGCATCGTGAACCACCTCGTCGATTCGATGACCCCGAAGGACGAGCGGCGGCTGTGGCCGGTGTCCACCGCGGCGGGGGAGACCGACCCCTGTACCGTGCAGCAGGGCGCGGCAGGCGTCCTGGCGGTCCTGACCCGGTACTTCGAGCTCACCGGCGACCCGCGGCTGCCGGAGCTGATCTCCACTGCGGGCCACTGGATCGCGGCCCGTACCGATACCCGTTCCACGCGCCCCGGCCTGCACTTCGGCGGTCGGGGGACCGCCTGGGCGCTGTACGAAGCCGGACGCGCCGTCGACGACCGGGCCCTCACGGACCACGCGATGGCCCTGGCCCTCGCCCCGCAGGAGCCGACGCCCCATCACGACATCACCCACGGCAGCGCGGGCAGCGGACTGGCCGCCGCCCACCTGTGGTACCGCACCGGTGACCCGCGCCTCGCCGCACTCGTCGTCGAAGCGGCCGACGCACTGGCCGCCGCCGCGCGGCCGGAGCCGAGCGGCGTGAGCTGGCCGGTGCCCGCGGAAGCCGTCGCCGAAGAAGCCGGCAAACGCTACCTCGGATTCGCGCACGGGACGGCCGGCATCGGATGCTTCCTGCTCGCCGCGGCGGCCGTCGCGGACCGCCGGGAGTACCTGGACCTGGCCGTGGCCGCGGGCGAGGAGCTGGTGGCCGGCGCCGTGATGGTCGCAGGGGCGGCCCAGTGGCCCGCCCAGGCCGGCGACGTGCCCACCGCCCCGTACTGGTGCCACGGCTCCGCCGGCATCGGCAGCTTCCTGGTGCGGCTGTGGCAGACCACCGGCGACGACCGGTTCGGCGATCTCGCCCGGCACGCCACACGAGCCGTCGTGGAGCGCGCCTCACGCGCCGCCCTCACCCAATGCCACGGACTCGCGGGCAACGGCGACTTCCTCCTCGACATGGCCACGGCCACGGGGGACCCCGCCCACCACGCGATGGCCGAGGACCTGGCCCGTCTCATCGTCTCCGAACGGGCCCACCGCCACGGCCACGTCGTCTTCCCCAACGAGTACGGGGACGTCTCGACGGGCTGGAGCGACGGATCCGCGGGAATCCTCGCGTTCCTCCTGCGGACCCACCACACAGACTCCCGGCTCTGGACCATCCAGCAGCCGGGCTGAGCGGCAGAGAACCTGCCGCCACCCCACAGAGAAGGAGAAAGCCATGGAGAACCGCGACCTCGAACTGCTGGCTCACCTGCACGCCCTTCCGGAGACGGACCCGGTCGGCGCCGACGGAGCGGCGTTCGCCGCGACGTGTGAGTGTGTCGGCCTCCTCACGCTCCTCAACACCGTCTGTGTCGGCATCAGCTGCGCCTGACCAGGCAGTAGGCAGGCCCTTTCGGCTTCGGCCCGGGCTTGTGCCCCGGCACGGTCGGCGCGCAGGACGACAGCAGGTCTGTTGACGACGCGCTGACGCCGGTCCCCGCCGGGGGACCACGCCCGTGCTCCGTCACGGACACCCGGTCGGGGACGAGACGAAAAGGGTCCGATCAACCTCCGGCCGGTGGCTGTCATGGGGCAGCCGCCGGCCGGAGCACGGACGGACGACACCCCCAGACGAGGACCCGCCCATGCAGCCGTACGCCGGTGACGACGCCCCCGCTCAGGCAGCCCCCAGGACAGCCGCCCCCGCGGCCCCGAACACCCAGCGGTCCGCCCCCGAGCCGGCGTACGCCATCAGCACCCGTGGCCTGGTCAAGAGCTATCCGGGCCCGGACGGCACCACCACCCACGCCGTGCGCGGGCTCGACCTCGACGTACGCGAAGGCGAGACCTTCGCCTTCCTCGGCCCCAACGGCGCCGGGAAGTCCACCACCATCGCGCTGCTGTGCGCCCTGGCCCGCCCCACGGCCGGACACGCCACCGTGGCAGGTGCCGACGTACTGCGCCACCCGGACAGGGTGCGACGGCAGGTCGGGATCCTCTTCCAGCACAGCGCCCTCGACCAGGACCTGACGGCCGAACAGAACCTGCACATCCAGGCCCGCCTCTACGGGATGAGCCGCCGCCGGGCCCGCCTGCGCGCCACCGAGACACTGGAGGCGGTCGGCCTGGCCGACCGGAGGCGTTCCCCGGTACGCGCCCTGTCCGGCGGCATGCGACGGCGCCTCGAACTCGCCCGGGGCCTGCTGCACTCACCCCGGATCCTGTTCCTCGACGAGCCGACCACCGGACTCGACCCCCACGCCCGCGCCCAGGTCTGGGACCACCTGCGGGCGCTGCGGGACGGGCACGGCACCACGCTCTTCGTCACCACCCACTACCTGGAAGAGGCGGAGAACTGCGATCGCCTCGCCATCATCGACGCAGGCCGGCTGGTCGCGCAGGGCACGCCCTTCGCACTGAAAGCCGAGATCGGCGACGACCAGGTGGTGCTGCGCACCGGCGACGACCCGGCGGCGGGCCAGGTCGTACGCCGCACCGCGCCGCCGGGCACCGTCACCACCGTGGACACCGACGGGATCCGCCTGCGCGTGCCCGACGGCAGCTCCTGGATTCCCCGCCTGTGCGCGGCCCTGGAAACCCACGGCATCCCCGTACACGCCGCTTCCGCCACCCCGCCGACGCTCGACGACGTCTTCTTCCACCACACCGGCCGCAGCATCCACACCGCACGGC
>NZ_JBHYVA010000223.1:0-11647 GCF_042750055.1 Streptomyces sp. NPDC059456 | reverse complement strand
CGGCATCGCCGTCGGGACGGCGCCCGGGTCCACGGCGACGACCACCGTCGGCGCGGGCTCCCGTACGGGTCTGGATCCGTTGCCGGTCGGGCGCTGCGCCGCCGGGGCCGCGCGGAGCGAGAACCACACCACCTTGCCGGGGGTGTCGTCCTGGTTCCGTGCGCCCCAGGCCTCGCTGACCGCCGCGACCAGCGCCAGCCCGCGCCCGCAGGTCTCCAGCGCGTCCGCGGCCGCCTCCCGCAGGACGGGAAGCCGCGGATCGCTGTCGTACACCGAAACCGTCAGCCGCCCCAGCCGCAGCTCGATCTCGACGGTGCACGTCTTGTCCGGCTGCGCGTGGCGGTGGACGTTGCTGAGCAGCTCCGTCACGCCGAGCGCAGCCCGGTCTATGAGCGGGTCCAGCTGCCAGTGGCGCAATTGCGCTGAAACGATCCTTCGGATCTGTCCGATCCGGGACGGCAAGGCCTGCAGTTCGACTACGCAGTGCCTGCGTGAATGACTGATCACGGCTGCGACTCCCCGACATGAGTGTTACGGGTGCTGCACCCTCGGTAATGCTCCACCAGGGTCACCCACGGTGCCCGTGTATGCAACCGAACGCGATCGAAAGCGATCCGCATGGATACCCAAAGTGACTGTTTGCGCAGGTGAGGGAGGTACATTGCGAAAGCAGGGGGCGAGAAACCGCAAGAAGGAGCAAGGCGCATGAGCACCACCCGTACCTCCGGTACTACGGCTACGACCGTCGACGTCGACCGTAGCGACGCGGACTACCGCGCCTGGCTGAAGGAAGCCGTCCGCAAGGTCCAGGCCGACGCCAACCGTTCGGCCGACACCCACCTGCTGCGCTTCCCGCTCCCCGAGGAATGGGGCATCGACCTCTACCTCAAGGACGAATCCACGCACCCGACGGGCTCCCTCAAGCACCGCCTCGCCCGCTCGCTCTTCCTGTACGCCCTGTGCAACGGCTGGATCCGCCCCGGCCGCCCGGTCATCGAGGCCTCGTCCGGCTCGACCGCCGTCTCCGAGGCGTACTTCGCGAAGCTCGTCGGCGTCCCGTTCATCGCCGTCATGCCGCGTACGACCAGCCCGGAGAAGTGCCGGCTCATCGAATTCCACGGCGGTGAATGCCACTTCGTGGACGACCCGATGAAGATGTACGAGGAGTCGGCCGAACTCGCCGCGCGCACCGGCGGGCACTACATGGACCAGTTCACGTACGCGGAGCGGGCCACGGACTGGCGCGGGAACAACAACATCGCCGAATCCATGTACCAGCAACTGCGCCTGGAGCGTTACCCCGAGCCCGCGTGGATCGTGGCGACCGCCGGCACCGGCGGCACGTCCGCGACCATCGCGCGGTACGTGCACTACATGCAGCACGACACCCGCGTGTGCGTCCCCGACCCGGAGAACTCCTGCTTCTTCGACGGCTGGACCAACAACGACCCGCACGCGAGCAGCGATTGCGGCTCCCGTATCGAGGGCATCGGCCGGCCGCGGATGGAGCCGAGCTTCGTGCCGGGCGCCATCGACCGGATGATGAAGGTGCCGGACGCGGCGAGCGTCGCCGCGTGCCGGGCGCTGGAACAGGCCATAGGGCGCAAGGCGGGCGGCTCCACCGGAACGGGCGTGTGGAGCGCACTGAAGATCATCTCGGAGATGGTGGCCGAGGGGCGCAAGGGCAGCGTGGTGACGCTGCTGTGCGACCCGGGCGACCGCTACCTGGACAAGTACTACTCGGACGAATGGCTGGCCGCGCAGGGCCTGGACATCGCCCCGTACGCGCAGACCCTCGACACCCTGCTGGCGACCGGCGTCTGGCGCGAACCCGCGGCCTGACCCGCTACCGGCCGTCCGGCCGGCCGGACGACAGGCGGGCGTCCAGGGCCCGGACGGCCGAGCGGAACGAGTGGCCCAGGCCCGGGCGCGCACCGGCGAGGGCGAGCCGGAACAGGGCCGGGCCGTCCGCCGCGAAGGTCCAGCGGACGAGGGTGCCGGCGCCGACCCCGGCTCCGGAGCCCGTGTCCGTGCCGGTTCCGGGGCCCGTGCCGGAGCCGGCTCCGGAGTCCGTGCCCGTGCCGGTTCCGGGGTCCGTGCCGGAGCCGGGGAGCGGTTCGGCGGGGCGCAGGAGCCACTCCTCCAACAGGGCGCGCACTCCGGGCGCGTTGGTCTCGTCGACCCGGTACGCGTAGCGGCGCTCCGGATCCGCCGCCATGATCGTCTCCTGGAAGCGGGTCCCTCCGACCAGCCGGACCTCCCGCCCCGCGCCGCCGTGCGTCGGCCGGGCCAGGGTCACCGCCCCGAACCACCGGGGCCACCCCGCGACGTCCTCGGCCAGGGCCCGGTACACGGCCTCCGGTCCCGCCGCCGTCCGTGCGGTGAAGGTCAGGCGGATCGGGGCGTCCTCGATGAAGTCCAGCCCCACCGGGCGGAGTCGGCGAGCCATGGCGGTCCCTCCTGGGGGTGTACGACGGAACGCATGTGCGCATGCGGTGCGCGTACCCTAGCTGGCGGCTCGTCAGATGTCCGCCGCCGCCCCGCGTGGCGGCCCTCACCGCAGCTCCCACCGCTCTCACCACGGCTCCCGCCGCGGACCGCCGCCGCGTCCCCTCGGCCACGGCCCCCGCCACTGCGGCACCGGCCCGGAAGATCGCCCGGAGGGGGCCTAGGCACGCGGCGTGCCGCGCGGGATGCTGGACGCGCGCTGATCCCGCCCCGCGAGCGGAGGCCGCCGTGCCGGACACCCCCCAGCCCCCGCATCCCCTGGCCCTCGAACTCCTCACACCCCCACGCCCCCTGGCCCTCGAACTCCGCGTGCACGGAGTGCACGGCGCACCCCCCGACGAGCTGCTCGGCGATCCGCGCACCGTCCGCATCACCGGGGACTCCACCGCCGCCGTGTTCCGCCGCGCCGCGGACGCAGACGCCGAGGCCCACCCCGAGTGGTACGCCGGCCGGCCCGTCGTCGAGGCCTACTGCTGGTCCCGGCTCACCTCCGGCAACGGCTCCCGCGCCCTGTGGCTGCTGCTCCTGCCCTTCATGGTGGTCAACCTCGCCCACTGGGCCCGCCCGGCCGAGCCCGCCACCGGACCGGCGCCGCGCGCGGTGCGCACGTACGGGGTCCTCGTACGGGTCCTCGCGCTCAGCCTCACCCTGCTGCTGATCGCGGCCGCCTGCGAGGTGGCGCTCGACCTCCTCGCCTGGCAGTGCGCGGGCGACAGGGCCTGCACCGGCTCCCGCTCCTGGCTCGGGTTCCTGGAGCCCGGCGGCTGGTGGGGCCAGCCCGGACGGCGCCTCGTGCTCGGAGCGCTGGTCCCGGCCGCACTGACCGGGTTGCTGTGGTTCCTGTCGAACCGCACCTGGAGCGCGTACGAATCCCAGCCGCCGCCCGCGGGCGCAGCCGTCCCCGCCCCGGCCG
This sequence comes from Streptomyces sp. NPDC059456, assembly GCF_042750055.1. NCBI lineage: Bacteria > Bacillati > Actinomycetota > Actinomycetes > Kitasatosporales > Streptomycetaceae > Streptomyces > Streptomyces sp. NPDC059456. The sequence goes on along the minus strand of NZ_JBHYVA010000223.1, from coordinate 8,226 downwards.
GGGAGGGCGCGCCCGCGCTCGGCCGGCCCGGATTCTGGTACGGACGGCGCATCGTGGCCCGGCTGCGCGCCGCCCACACCGCCGCCGGACTGCTCACCGTCGCGGCCGCCGTCGCCGCACCCACCGCCCGCTACGACCGCAGTGCCGCCGCCCCCGTGCTCGACCTGCTCGGCTGGGTGCTGGAGGTCCTGCTCGCCGCCGGGGGCGTCGCCGTCGCCTGGGTCGTCTGCCGGCGCGGCCGCACCGAAGCCCGCCCCGACCACGCCCTCGACCGGGCCGCCGTCACCCTGCTGCCCGGCGCCGCCCTCGCCCTGCTCGCGGCCGTCCTGCTGTACGCCGGCTGGTCGCGCCCCGGCTGGACCTCCGCCGGGCGGCTCCCCGGGGATTTCGTGTTCGGCGTGCTCATGCTCGGCCAAGGCTGCTGCGTCCTGCTCCTCGGCGTCGTCGCCGCCCGCCTGTACCGGCTGGCCCCCGACCCGGCGAGCGCCCTGCACGGCCTCGGCGGCCCCGCCATCGCCATGCTCGGCTGCGCCCTCGGCGGGGTCATGTCCGGCGGCGTCGCCCAGCGCGTCGCCGACTGGCTCGACGGCGGCGGCACCCCCTCGGCGGCCCGGGTCCCGGTGCCCGCACCGCCCGTGCTGCTGTCCTGGCAGGCCGCCGTACTGCCCCCGCTGCTCCTCGTACTGGCCCTGCTCGCCGCCTGGTTCGCGGTGCGCGGAGTCCGCGCCCGGCGCCGGATCGCGGCCACCGTGGCCGCCGAGTACCCGGGGGAGCCGCCCGACGAGGACCGCAGCCGCCGGATCGCCGGGGCCCGGGCCGCCGCCGCGCTCACCGACTCCGCACCCTGGTTCGTGGCCGCCGTCTCCGGGATCACACTGCTGCTCGGCGCGGGCGCCCTCGCCGGAGCCTGGCTCAGCGGCCGGGTCCCGGGCGAGGCCGCCCGCGGCGCCCACCCGCTGCTGGCGGACGCCGCCCGCGCCGCACAGGACACCGGGTCCTGGCTGATCGGCCTCGGCATCGCCGCGTTCGTCACCTGGGGCCGCCGCGCCTACCGGGACCCCGCAGCCCGCCGCACCATCGGCGTGCTGTGGGACGTCGGCACGTTCTGGCCGCGCGCAGCCCACCCGTTCGCTCCGCCCTGCTACGCCGAGCGCGCCGTCCCCGACCTGACCTGGCGGATGACCGGCTGGACCGGCCGCACCGGCGGCCGCCTGGTGATCTCCGGCCACTCCCAGGGCAGCGTCCTCGCGGCCGCCGCCGTCTGGCAGCTGCCGCCCCAGGTCCGCCGCCGGGTCGCCCTGCTCACGTACGGCTCCCCGCTCCGGCGGCTCTACGGGCGCTGGTTCCCCGCGTACTTCGGCCCGGGGCCGCTCGGCGCGCTGCACGGGGACGTCGACTGCTGGCGCAACCTCTGGCGGGCCACCGACCCGATCGGCGGCCCGGTCCTCCACGACGCCGGCGACCCCGCGGCGCCGGCCGGACCGGCCGCATCGGCGGCCGTGCCCGGCGCCCCCATTGATCCCGGCGCTCCCGCCCCTCCCGATCTGGCCGACCCGGCGGGCCCTCCCGTCCCTCCAGCCCCTCACGCCCCGGCCGGTTCCGTGGACCGGGGGCCGCTCGCCGACCCGCTGGCCTACGGGCGCAGCGCCCGCCACCCGCTGCCCGCGCCGATCCTCGGCCACTTCGACTACCAGGCCGACCCGGCCTTCGCCGCCGAACGCGACGCCCTGCTCGCCCGGCTGGCCGGACCCGCCCGCCGCGGCCGGTCCGGCCCGCGCGCCGTACCGGCCCCGAGGGTCAGCAAGGAGCCGGCAGCGCCGGAAGGGCCGGAAGATCCGCCGGGAACAGCAGGGTGAGCTCGTCCGTGCCCGGGTCCGCCAGCTGCGCCACCCGGCCCGCATGCCGTTCGACCATCGACTCGAACGTCTGCCGTGCCGTACGGCCGTTGCCGAACGCCGGGCCCTTGGGCAGCTCGGTGAAGTACGTCAGCAGCGCCTCGGCGGTGCCCTCCCCGAGCCGGTACTCGTGCTCCTCCGCCTGCTGCTCCACGATCCGCAGCAGTTCCGGCGGCCCGTAGTCGCCGAAGGTGATGGTCCGGGAGAACCGCGAAGCCACCCCCGGATTGACGGTCAGGAAGCGGTCCATCTCCTCCGTGTACCCGGCGACGATCACCACCACCGCGTCCCGGTGGTCCTCCATCAGCTTCACGAGGGTGTCGATCGCCTCGCGGCCGAAGTCCCGGCCCGAGTCCTCCGGTGCCAGCGCGTACGCCTCGTCGATGAACAGGACCCCGCCGCGGGCCCGCTCGAACGCCTCCTGCGTACGGATCGCCGTGGAGCCGATGTGCTCGCCGACCAGGTCCACGCGGGAGACCTCCACCAGATGGCCGCGCTCCAGGACCCCGAGGGAGGCGAGGATCTCCCCGTACAGCCGGGCCACCGTCGTCTTGCCCGTGCCCGGGGAGCCGGTGAAGACCAGGTGGCGGCGGACCGAAGCGGCCTTGAGTCCCGCCTGCTGCCGCCGCCGGCCCACCTCGATCATGTCGGTGAGCGCCCGCACCTCGCGCTTGACGCTCTCCAGGCCCACCAGTGCGTCGAGCTGGCCCAGCACCTCGCCGGAGCCGCGCGCCTGCGACGACCCCTGCTCCGCCCCCTCCACGGGGCGCGGAGCCGGCACCCGCTCAGACTGCGCCCCCGGGCCCTGGACCGCGCCGACCGTGCCCGCCGCGCTGCCCGTACGGATGCCCGCCCGCTCACCGGGGGGCGCGCCGGCCGGGACCGACCGGTCGGCGAGCCGCGACCCCGACTCGTCGCCGGTGCACTCCTCGGCGACCGGGCCGTCCTCGGCGAACTCGTACCCCCCGCGCGCACAGCGCTCGGTGTGGCAGCGGGTCAGCGTGGTGCGGCAGCCGTCGAGGACGTGGAAGCCGAAACCGGAACTCCCCGTCACCCGGCAGGACCGGAAGCTCCCGCGGCCGCCCGCCGACACGTAGAAGCCCGCTTCGGACGGGGAGCTGACCGTGCACCGCTCCAGAACGGGATCGGCGCCCTTGGTGACGATCACCCCCGTCTGGACCGCGTCGATCGTGCAGTTGGCGAGGGTGCCGCCGCTGCCGTGGTCGCGGAACCAGGCCCCGGTCGCCGCCTCCCGGATCCGGCAGTCGTCGACCTGAGCGGTCGCCCCGTCGCTGACCGAGACGGCCGTGTTCCGCACCTGCGACAGGTCGCTGTCGACGACGTCGGCGCGCGAACCCCGGTCCAGGACGAACACCGCGTCCGGCACGTCGTGGACCCGGCAGGAGTTCAGCGAGGCGGTCGCCCCGTCACTGATCCACACCGCCGGATAGTCGCCCGTGCTGTCGTGGATCTCGCAGGACTCGGCATCCACCCGGGTCCCCGGATCCCACACCGACAGGCCGTTGCGGCCGAACCGGCGGACCGTGGTGCGGCTGAGCGTGAGCACCGAACGCGACCGCAGGTCCACCGCGTTCTCCGGGATGTCGTGGATGTCGCAGCCGGCGAGGGTGAGCACCGCGTCCGTGTCGAGGGTGACCCCGTCCGCCGACGTGCGGTGCACCGCGCAGTCGGTGAGGCGGGCCGCCGCACGCGCGGCGATCTGCACGCCCGCGCCCTTGATCTCGTAGACCTCGCAGCCCAGCGCCTCCAGGCCCGAACCCTCGCCGGTGACCGCGATGCCCGCCCCCGAGGCGTGGTGGATCCGGCAGCGCTCCAGACGTGGACGCCCGCCGCCGCGGACGGAGACCCCGGTCTGCCCCGCGGCCACCACCTCGCACTCCTCGAACACCCCGCCGCCGCCGTCCAGCACGGCGATCCCGACACCCGTCGGGTTCTCCACCGTGCACCGCCGCACCAGGGGACGGGCCCCACCGCGCACCTCGATACCCGTCGCCGACCGGGTACTGACCCGCAGATCGGTGAGTTCGGGGGACCCCTCCTCGACCAGCAGCGCGGGCGCGGCCCGGTCCTGCCCCTCCAGATGCAGGTCCTGGACCACGGCCGAGGCGCGCACCGTCAGCGCGACCCCGTCCAGCGGGGCGATCCGCACCGACCCCACCGAGCCCTCCGGCCCGCGCAGGACCACGGCGTGCTCCAGCACCAGGTTCTCCCGGTAGGTGCCGGGGCCGATGGACAGCACGTCCCCGTCGCCCGCGACGGCGAGCGCGGCGGCCAACGTCGGATACTCACCGGAGCGGCGCCGCCACCGCGACGACCCGCCGTGCGTCACCTGGACCGTGCCCTGTGCCATGGTGCTGTCGTGCCCCCGCCCTCGTACTCGCGCTCTCGAAGCGACCGGAACCACCGCCGCCGCCCCTGAGGTGGCGACGACCCGGCTCCGGCGCTCCACCGTAGCGCGCGCGGGGCCGATGAGATGCCAGGTCAGCTGCCCGCGCCCGCCCGGCCCCAGTCCGGTCCCGCCGCCGCCCACGCACGGTCCAGACGCATGTACCGACGGTGCATGAGCCTACGTACGACCAGCCGGCGGACCGTCTCCACCAGGGCCGCCGCCCCGAGGGCCGCGGCCAGGCCCACCACCGCCGCGTGGACGCTCGCCAAGGACCCGTCCAGCGGACGCCCGACCAGCCGGCCCTGCGCATCGGTCCATATCCGGAACCGGTCGCCCGCCCGCGGCGGTTCCTCCGCCGCCGGCACCGTCCCCTGGTGGCTGCTGCCGTCGGGCGCCGTCCAGGCCGCCACGATCTGCGTACGCTGCGGGGTCTGCCGCTGCGCCGACGGATCGGCCTGCGACCCCTCCGGCCCCTCGGGCGCCACCGCGGCCGGCCGGACCACCACCGCCGGCACGAGATGCCGCTCCTGCCGCTGTTCACGCGCGGCACGCTGCAGCGTGCCGTCCACCTCCAGGCCCGCGACCGTACCGACGGCCGGAGCCACCAACAGGACGCACAGCAGCGCCGCGAACGCCACCCACGCCTCGAAGAGGTCCGTCGTCCGTCGCAGCGGATTGCGCCGCCAACGCCACACACCCATTGCTGTCCACACGGTCCGGCTCCCCCAACTTGTGCCAGTCTCCGTCTGCCTGCGGTCCAAGCCTTCCGCATGCCCCGGAAAACCGCATTCCGGGACGTTCGGCAGCCCTGCACCCGATCCGCCGCACGGGTCCCGGTGGTCTAAGCCGAATCCCGCGCACCTTCACGCCACACCTGTCGAATGCACCAACGGCCCGCCCGTGGTGCATGGTTCCATCGTTCGTCCAGAGCCCCCCGAAGGTGTCATTCCAGGACGCGGACCTCGTCGCCCACCCGTACCGTCCCCACCTGTACGGGGACCAGCTGCCGCCCGAACGCCAGCGACTTGCCGATGCGCCGGTGCCGGGCCAGCGTCTTCAGGGGTTCCTTGCCGCGCTCCGCCGTCGCCTGGTCCGTCGTGGTGACGATGCAGCGCCCGCACTCCCGGACACCGCGGAAGACGGCGTCACCGATCGCGATGCGCCGCCAGCCGTCCTCCGCCCACGCCCCGGCGCCGGCGACCACGATGTTCGGACGGAAACGGTTCATCGGCAGCGGACCCTCCTCCGGAAGGTCCCCCTGCGCGATCAGCGCATTCAGCGCGTCCAGCGACGCCAGGGTGGCCAGCAGCACCGGATAGGCGTCCGCGAGGCTCACCGTCTCGCCCGGCAGCGCGTACGCCGGGTCGACGGGCCGACGCACGGCGGGGTCGTCCAGGTGCACCAGCCGCGCCGGCACCCCCAGGTAGGAGCTGAACCAGTCCGCCGCGGCACCCGCCGCGACCACGGTCTCGACCTTCTTGCCGAACAGGACGACCGGCTCCAGCGGACCCGGCTCCGGCACCTCCACGACCAGCTCGGCCATGCCGGGTGCCGACAGCGCGACGGCGCCGCCCCCCCGCGGACGCGCCGCGGCCAACGCCAGCCGGGGCTGCTGGCGTTGGGTGATGACCGTGCCCTCGGTGTCGACCAGCGCCCACCGCCGGTCCCCGGACAGACCCCAGGGCTCCACGACCACCTCGTCGGGAGCTGTCCCCGCTACCGACTTGACGGGATGGACGTGGAGCGCCTGGACATACATGTTCGACATGGGAACATCCTGCCAGGAGCTCCCGTGCACGCCCCAGCGGGCGCCGGGGGGCCCGTCAGTAGCCGCGCCCCTGGTACGGGCGGCCGTACGGGTCCTCGTACGAGGCGGCCGGAACCGGAGCCGGAACCTGCATCGGGCGCGGAGCGGCCGGACGCATCGCCTCGTACCCGGTGCCCATGGCCGCCGGCCGGGGCTGCTGAGGCTGCGCCTGCTGCATGTAACCCGCGCGCGCCACGGCCGGCTGCTGCTGCGGGATGTACGGGGCGGGCGCGTTCTGCAGGGGCATCGGCGCGGGCGCCGCCTGCTGGTACGGATACCCGTACGCCGGGGCTTGCTGCTGCTGCGGCACGGCCGGGGGCAGCGCGGCCGGCAGCGCGGGCAGCGAGGAGGCGAGTGCCGGGAGGTACCCACCGCTCGAATAGCCGGCGCTCGGCGAGTCGTACGCGGCCGGAACGCGGATCGGGGCGATCTGCGGAGTGCCGCGTTCGGCGACGAGGGAGTCGTAGATGGGGGTGTCCGGGAAGGAGGGCGCGGAGTAGTAACCGCCGCCATAAGTGGAGCGGGGGGAGGTCATGGGACCTAAGTTAAGCCCACGACTTCACCGGGTCCATAGCGAGGTGTGACGAACACCGCCCTGACCTGCATATTCCCAGGTCAGAGGCACACGCTTCACTTCGCGTTCACGTGTACGTTTTCGCCACTTCCGCCCCTGGTTGTTCCTACTCGTACTCACCGGGCGGGTGTTGCACCGATGTGTTGCTGACGCAGCGTCACAAGACGGTGACCTGGGATGACATCGGCCCGGTGGGCGGTTTGTCGTTTCAGGCATCACTGGGCCGGGCATAGGTACGGCCCTTCCACGCCGCGCCGCGCCCCCGGTAGTGCTGGACCGCCGAGTCGACGGTCATCAGCAGGTAGAGGAACGCCGTGAGCGGAAGCAGCGGCGCCAGAACGGCGGGCTGGCGGTAGTACCGCAGCATCGGCAGGTACGTGCCGGCCATCAGCAGCCAGGCGAGCCCGCCCGCCCATGCGGTGACGGCGTGCCCGCCGGCCAGCCCCGCCAGCAGGGCCGCCGGCGGGACGAGGTAGACGAGCACCAGCCCGGCCACCGTCCCGGCCAGCAGCAGCGGCTGGTGGCGCAGTTGCGCGTACGCGCTGCGCGAGACCATCCGCCACAGGTCAGCGAGTGCCGGGTACGGGCGCACGCTGTCCACCCGCTCCGCGAGCCCCAGCCAGATCCGGCCCCCCGAGCGCCGGACCGCGCGCGCGAGGGAGACGTCGTCGATGACGGCGTGCCGGATCGCATCCGGAACGCCCGCCCGGACCGCCGTCTCGGTCCGCAGCAGGACGCACCCGCCGGCCGCGGCGGCGGTCCGGCCGGTCGGGCGGTTGATCCGGCGGAAGGGGTAGAGCTGGGCGAAGAAGTACACGAAGGCCGGCACGACGAGCCGCTCCCACGGGCTGACGGCACGGAGCCGGGCCATCTGCGAGACCAGGTCCAGCCCGGAGCTCGTCGCGGCGGCGACCAGCTCGCGCAGGCTGTCGGGCTCGTGCGCGATGTCGGCGTCGGTGAGGAGGAGGTACTCGGGCTCGGTGGCGTGCGCGGTCCGGGCCAGCGCGATGCCGTGGCGCAGCGCCCACAGCTTCCCGGTCCAGCCGGGTTCCGGCTCGCCGGGGGAGACGACGGTGAGGGGTAGTCCCGGCTGCTCCCGGGCCAGCCGCCGGGCGAGGGCGCCGGTCCCGTCGGTGCTGCCGTCGTCGACCAGGATGACCTCGGCTTCGCCGGGATAGTCCTGGGCGATCAGCGAAGGCAGGCTGCACGGCAGCACCTCGGCCTCGTCCCGGGCCGGGACGACGATGGCGACGGAGGGCCAGCGGTCGGGGGCGTGCCGCGGCGGCAGCCGCACGTCCGTCCGCCAGAACATGCCCTGGGCGAACGTGAGCCAGATCCAGACGGCGAGGGACGCGCAGGCGGCGCAAAGAAGGCCCATGCGCGCAGTCTGCCGAACCCGCCGGGAGGTGTCGCGCATTCCGGCGGGGGCGGCGGGGCGGCGGGGCGGCGGGGGCGGGGGCGGGGCTGGGTGGTGGTGGGGTGGGGCGGGAGGTGGTTGGGCGGAGCGGCGGACGCGGCGTTGGGGTGTTCGGGCGGGATC
>NZ_JBHYVA010000222.1:0-11717 GCF_042750055.1 Streptomyces sp. NPDC059456 | reverse complement strand
GTGCCGGGCCGCTGAGCCTCGGCACGGCCACCGTGGAGCAGCTGGACGGGCTGCCCGGGGTCGGCCCGGTCCTGGCGCAGCACATCGTGGAGTTCCGGACCGCCCGCGGCGGCTTCCGTTCGGTGGAGGAGCTCCGCCAGGTCGACGGCATCGGCGAGCGCCGCTTCGCCGATCTGCGCAAGCTGGTCCGGCCGTGAAGCGCCCCGAGGGGCCGGGCCCGGTGGATCTGCGCCTGGTCCTGCCGGCGCTGGCCGCCTGGGCCGCGGCCGCCCTCGCCCTCGACGCACCGGCCGGCTGGACGGCCGCCGGGGCCGGGCTCGGGGTCCTCGGCGCCGGGCTGCTGCTCCTGGCCGCCTGCCTGCGTCCGCAGTCGCTGTGGCGGATCGGCCCGGCCGCGGCCGCCGTCCTGCTGTGCGCGGCCGCCGGGGCCGGGGTGGCAGGCCTCCAGCGGGCCGAGGCGCGGGCCGGGCCGGTCGTGGGGCTGGCCGGGAACCACGCCCGCGTGCTCGCCGAGCTGACCGTCGGCTCGGACCCGCGCGGCTCCCGCGGCGGGAGCGGCCCGCCCGTGGTGGTCCTGGACGCGGTGCTGAACCGGGTGACCGGACCCGACGGCGCGCAGACCCGGGTCGAGACCCCCGTACGGGTGCTGGCCGGGCATCCGGGATGGGCCCGGCTGCAGCCCTCCACCCGGGTCGCGGTCGTCGCCCGGCTGGCCCCGGCCCCGTCCGGGGAGCGGGCCGTGGCGCTGCTCCGCCCGGCCGGGGACGAGCCGCCGCGGGTGACCGGCGGCCCCGACACCGTCCAGCGGATCGCCGGGAGGCTGCGGGCCGGGCTGCGCGGGGCCACCGAGGGGCTCGCGCCCGACGCCCGGGCCCTGCTGCCGGGGCTGGTGGTCGGGGACACCTCCCGGGTGCCGCCCGATCTCGACGAGGCGTTCCGGGCCACCGACCTGCTGCACCTGCTGGCCGTGTCCGGATCCAACCTGACCGTGGTGCTGTTCCTGCTCATCGGTCCGCCCGCCGCCGCGCAGCGCGCCGAGCGGGGCGGCCTCGCACCCCGGATCGGGCTGTCCCTGCGGGCGACGGCCCTGTGCGGGACGGCGCTGACCCTGGCGTTCGTGGTGGTGTGCCGGCCGGAGCCGAGCGTGCTGCGGGCCGCGGCCTGCGGGGCGATCACCCTGCTGGCCCTCGCCACCGGGCGGCGCAGATCCCTGGTCCCCGCCCTGGCGGCGGCCGTTCTGCTGCTGGTGCTCGGTGATCCCCGGCTCGCCCGCAGCCCCGGTTTCCTGCTCTCGGTCCTGGCCACCGGGTCCCTGCTCACGCTCGGCCCGCGGTGCGGCGAAGCCCTGCGCCGGCGAGGGGTGCGGCCCCGGCTCGCCGAGGCGCTGGGCGCCGCCGCGGCCGCGCAGGCCGTCTGCGCGCCGGTGGTCGCGGTGCTCTCGGCCCGGGTGAGCCTCGTGGCGGTGCCCTGCAACCTGCTCGCCGAACTCGCGGCGGGTCCCGCGACCGTGCTCGGCTTCGCCGCGCTCGCGGCGGCCCCGCTGTGCATGCCCGTCGCGGAGCTGCTCGCATGGTGCGCTGGGGTGCCGGCCGGGTGGATCGCCGCCGTGGCCCGGGCCGGGGCGCGGCTGCCGGGCGCGGAACTGGCCTGGCCCGGCGGGCTCACCGGTGGACTGCTGCTGGCCGCCGCCACCGTGGCCGTCGCGGTCACCGGCGCGCGGATCATGCACCGGCCGTGGGTGTGTTCCGTGCTGGCGGTCCTGCTGCTCCTGGCCGTCCTGCGGCCGCCGCAGCTCACCCGTACGCTCACCCGCTGGCCGCCGCCCGACTGGAGGTACGTGCAGTGCGCGGTGGGCCAGGGGGACGCCGCCGTGCTCGCCGCCGGCCCGGACACGGCCGTCGTGGTGGACGCGGGCCCCGAACCGGGACCGGTGGACAGGTGCCTGCGCGCGCTGGGGGTGCGCCGGGTGCCGTTGCTCCTGCTGACGCATTTCCACGCCGATCACGTCGGCGGCCTGTCCGGGGTGCTGAAGGACCGGGCGGTGGGTGTGATTCAGACCACCACCCTGGAGGAGCCGGCCGCTCAGGCCGGGTTCGTCCGGCGGACCGCGGCGGCGGCGCACGTCCCCGTCGTGGCGGCCTCGGCGGGCGAGCGGCGCCGGGCAGGGCCCCTGGAGTGGCAGGTGCTGTGGCCCGTGCCCGACGGCCCGCGGCCGGAGGGGCCCAACGACGCCAGCGTCGCCCTGCTGGTGCGGGCCGCGGGGCTGACCCTGCTGCTGCTCGGGGACCTCGAACCGCCCTCTCAGGAGGCCCTGCTGAGGGCCCATCCGGAACTGGGGCCGGTCGACGTCCTGAAGGTCGCCCACCACGGCTCCGCCCACCAGGACCCCGGCCTCCAGGCCCGGGTACGGCCCCGGCTCGCGATCGTCCCCGTCGGCGAGGGCAACCGCTACGGGCACCCCGCTCCGGGCACCCTCACCCACCTGCGGACCCTGGGCGCGACCGTCCTGCGCACCGACACCGACGGCTCGATCGCCGTCACCGGGAGCGGCCAGCGGATGCGGGCGTTCCCCTTCCGGCGCCGCCGTCGCCGACACGGGCATACCGGACAGGGTCTTTCTGTTTGCCCACAACCCGACAGCATGATCGAATGCGTCGTCGCCAGAGCGGCACATGTCCACAGAGCACGGGGGTGCCCCAACCATGTTCAGTCGCCGAAGAGGGTCGGAGACGGCCGGAAGCGCCGGTTCGCACACATCCGCCACGCTGTCGCTGCCCCATACGGCGCGGCTGCTCAGCTGCCGTGTCCTCGACACCGTGCACCAGCCGGTCCGGCAGGCCAGGTTCGAGGTGACCGACCCGATCGGCCGCCGCATCGTCAGCGGCGAGACCGATCCGTACGGCGGCTTCACCGCGGCCGTTCCGGAGGGCGAGTACCGGCTCTCCGTCACCGCCGAGGGCTACGCGCCCTTCCACGGGGCGACGCTGGTGGGGGACCCGGCGCAGCCCGGCACGGGGGAGATCGTGCTCGACGCCGTGGAACCGCCGCTGCTGCCCGCACCCGGCCACTGGGAGCTCGACCCGACGCATTCCTCCATCGGCTTCACCGCCCAGCACATCGGCTTCGCGCGGATCCGCGGCCGGTTCAACACCTTTGCCGGCGCGGTGCGGATAGCCGACCGCATGGAGGACTCCTCCATGCACGTGATCATCGACGCGGCGAGCATCGACACCGGTGTGCGGATGCGGGACGACCACCTTCGCTCCGCCGACTTCCTGGACGCGGCGCGCCATCCGACGGTCGAGTTCTACAGCGAGCGGTTCATCCACCGCAGCGGCAGCCGCTGGGCCGTCGCGGGCGCCCTGACCCTGCACGGGGTCAGCCGTTCGGTGACCCTGGACACCGAGTACCTGGGCCTCGGTACGGGGCTGGAGGGCGAACCGCGGGCGGCCTGCCGGGCGAGCGCCGAGCTGCACCGCGAGGACTTCTCCCTGAACTGGCAGTCCGTGCTGGCCCAGGGGATCGCGGCGATCGGTTCGAGCGTGGAGGTCGTGCTGGACGTCCAGATCGTGCACAAGGCGTAGCAGCGGCCCGCGGGGCCGCTACGGGGTCTCCAGCCAGCCCTCGTACTCGGCGGCGAGGCCGTCCAGCACCGTGGCGTCGAGCCGTTCCTGCGGGTCCTCGACGACCACCAGCCACTGGGCGTCCTCGGCGTCGTCCTCGCCGGCCAGGGCGTCTCGGACCAGCTGCGGCTCCTCGGGCAGGCCGAAGCGGTCGACCGCCTCCTGCGCCACTTCCTCGGCGGCGTCGCGGTCGGGCAGCACCAGTACATGTCGCACGTTCACGCGGCCATTCTCGGGTACGGGGCGGACGGGGCCGCCGCGCGGGGGGCTGTCAGTGCGGCGTGGGATGCTGGGTGCGATGGCCACCAGGAAGAACTCCACCGACGATCCGCTCGCCCCGCTCACCCTCGCGGTGGGGCAGGAGGACCTGCTGCTCGACCGCGCCGTACGGGAAGTGGTGACGGCCGCCCGGGCCGCCGACCCCGACACGGACGTGCGCGATCTCGCCCCCGAGCAGCTCCAGCCCGGCACGCTCGCCGAGCTGACCAGCCCCTCGCTCTTCTCCGAGCGCAAGGTACTGGTCGTGCGCAACGCGCAGGACCTGTCCGCGGACACGGTCAAGGAGGTCAAGGCGTACCTCGCGGCGCCGTTCGAGGAGATCGTCGTCGTGCTCCTCCACGCGGGCGGGGTCAAGGGCAAGGGCCTGCTGGACGCGGCCCGCAAGGCCGGGGCCCGGGAGATCGCCTGCCCGAAGATGACGAAGGCCGCGGACCGGCTGGCGTTCGTCCGGGGCGAGTTCCGCACGCTGGGCCGGTCGGCCACCCCGGAGGCCTGCCAGACGCTGGTCGACGCGATCGGGAGCGATCTGCGCGAACTGGCGAGTGCGGCGGCGCAGCTGTGCGCCGACGTCGAGGGAACGATCGACGAGGCCGTGGTCGGCCGCTACTACACGGGCCGGGCCGAGGCCTCCAGCTTCACGGTCGCCGACCGGGCGGTCGAGGGACGCGCGGCGGAAGCGCTCGAAGCGCTGCGGTGGTCGCTGTCCACCGGGGTGGCCCCGGTGCTGATCACCAGCGCGCTGGCGCAGGCCGTCCGGGCCATCGGCAAGCTCGCCTCCGCGCCGCGGGGGGCCCGGCCGGGAGACCTGGCGCGGGATCTGGGCATGCCGCCGTGGAAGATCGACCGGGTGCGCCAGCAGATGCGCGGCTGGTCGGCGGACGGGGTGTCGGAGGCCCTGCGGGCCGTGGCCGCGGCCGACGCCGGGGTCAAGGGCGGGGGCGACGACCCCGAGTACGCCCTGGAGAAGGCGGTCGTGGCAGTGGCCCGCGCCGCCCGCCCGGCCCGGCGCTGACTCCTGCCGCGGCCCGGCGTTGACTCCCGCCCCGGACCGGCGACCGAGTCCTGCCGCAGAACCCGGCCCCGGCCCTGCCGCTGACCCTGCCGTCTCGCCCGGCCCTTGCCGGCGGCCGGGGCCGGGAAGGACGAAGGCCCCGGCCGTCACCCTGGGGAAGGGTGGTGGCCGGGGCCTTCGTTACTGCTCGGTTGCACCGCACCCGCGTGGCGAACGCTTCGTGTGCGGCGCGGGGGCCGGTCGGGAGCGGGAGAGAGGGCCCGCTGGATCCCTTCCGGCGATCACATCAGAGCTCAGCCCTGGAGGGTGGCAACCTTGGAGGCCAGCGCCGACTTCTTGTTGGCGGCGGCGTTCTTGTGGATGACACCCTTCGAGACGGCCTTGTCGAGCGCACGCGAGGCGGCGCGAGAAGCCACGGTGGCCTTCTCGACGTCACCGGCGGCCACGGCCTCACGGGCCTTGCGGATCGCGGTCTTGAGCGAAGACTTGACGGCCTTGTTGCGCAGGCGCGCCTTCTCGTTCGTCTTGTTCCGCTTGATCTGGGACTTGATGTTCGCCACGAAAGAGCCTTTTCAGGTTCAGAGTTTGATCTTCGGATTGTGCCTCGACAGCTGAGAGGGCATACGAGACACAGCTGCTCAGGCTACCAGGCGCGCTCCCAGCGGCCCAAACCGAGCGCATCCCCCCGTCCATGGGACCATGGGAGCCTGCGTACAGATCCGACGAGAGCCGGAAACGCTTCCGACTGCGACCCGAGAATCAGGACACTGCGTGCCCGCGATCCCCAGCCACGTGCCCGAGCCGAGCCGTACCGACCCGGCGCTGATCCGCAATTTCTGCATCATCGCGCACATCGACCACGGCAAGTCGACGCTCGCCGACCGGATGCTCCAGCTCACCGGTGTCGTCGACCAGCGGCAGATGCGCGCCCAGTACCTCGACCGCATGGACATCGAGCGCGAGCGCGGCATCACGATCAAGTCCCAGGCGGTCCGACTGCCGTGGGCGCCCACCGCGGGTGAGGGCGTGGGCAAGACGCACATCCTCAACATGATCGACACCCCCGGGCACGTCGACTTCACCTACGAGGTCTCGCGCTCCCTCGCGGCCTGTGAGGGCACCGTCCTGCTGGTGGACGCCGCGCAGGGCATCGAGGCCCAGACCCTCGCGAACCTGTACCTCGCGATGGAGAACGACCTCGCGATCGTCCCGGTCCTGAACAAGATCGACCTGCCGGCCGCCCAGCCGGAGAAGTTCGCCGAGGAGCTCGCGAACCTGGTCGGCTGCCAGCCCGAGGACGTCCTGCGGGTCTCCGCGAAGACCGGCCTCGGCGTGGACGCCCTGCTCGACAAGGTCGTCGCCACCGTCCCGGCCCCGGTCGGCGTCAAGGACGCCCCCGCCCGCGCGATGATCTTCGACTCGGTCTACGACTCGTACCGCGGCGTCGTCACGTACGTCCGTGTGGTCGACGGCCAGCTCAACAAGCGCGAGCGCATCAGGATGATGTCGACCGGCGCGACCCACGAGCTGCTGGAGATCGGTGTCTCCTCCCCGGAGATGACGCCGGCCGACGGCATCGGCGTCGGCGAGGTGGGCTACATCATCACCGGCGTGAAGGACGTCCGTCAGTCCAAGGTCGGTGACACCATCACCAGCCTGAACAACGGTGCGACCGAGGCCCTCGGCGGCTACAAGGACCCGAAGCCGATGGTCTTCTCGGGCCTGTACCCGCTGGACGGCTCCGACTACCCGGACCTGCGCGAGGCCCTGGACAAGCTCCAGCTCAACGACGCCGCGCTCGTCTACGAGCCGGAGACCTCGGCGGCGCTGGGCTTCGGTTTCCGCGTCGGCTTCCTCGGCCTGCTGCACCTGGACGTGGTCCGCGAGCGCCTCGAGCGCGAGTTCGGACTCGACCTGATCGCCACCGCCCCGAACGTGGTCTACCGCGTGGTGCTGGAGGACGGCAAGGAAGTCACCGTCACCAACCCGAGCGAGTTCCCCGAAGGCAAGATCAAGGACGTCTTCGAGCCGGTCGTGCGGGCCACCGTGCTCGCGCCCACCGAGTTCATCGGCGCGATCATGGAGCTCTGCCAGACCCGCCGCGGCACGCTGCTCGGCATGGACTACCTCTCCGAGGACCGGGTCGAGATCCGCTACACCCTCCCCCTCGCGGAGATCGTGTTCGACTTCTTCGACCAGCTGAAGTCCAAGACGCGCGGTTACGCCTCCCTGGACTACGAGCCCACCGGCGAGCAGGCCTCCAGCCTGGTCAAGGTCGACATCCTGCTGCACGGCGACAAGGTCGACGCCTTCTCCGCCGTCTGCCACAAGGACGCCGCCTACGCCTACGGCGTGCGGCTCGTCGCCAAGCTGCGCGAGCTCATCCCGCGGCAGGCCTTCGAGGTCCCGATCCAGGCGGCCGTCGGCTCGCGCGTCATCGCCCGCGAGACCATCCGCGCCATCCGCAAGGACGTCCTCGCCAAGTGCTACGGCGGTGACATCTCCCGTAAGCGGAAGCTGCTGGAGAAGCAGAAGGAAGGCAAGAAGCGCATGAAGATGGTCGGCTCGGTGGAGGTGCCCCAGGAGGCCTTCATCGCCGTCCTCTCCAGCGACGAGTCCGGTGGCAAGAAGAAGTAGCCCCCGGTCCCGACGGGCCGTGTGCCGCAAGTGAAACAGGCCTCCGTGCAGCCGCGCGGGGGCTTGTTTCGTTATGAATCGGCGTCTCAAGGGCCCTTACGCGCCAGCCGGAGGGCCCCTAGTCTGATCACTGCCCGTTGGTTACTCGCCAGTTACAAGCCCTGGTTGCAAGCCCTGTTGGAAGCCGTCATTCACCGCCTTGGATGACAGGCCCTGCCGCGTGGTCCGGAGGACGTCCGTGAGCGACACACAGACCTTGATCGAGAACCGCCCGCCCACCGTGGCGGCCCTCTTCCTTGAGCGTGTCGCCGCCACGCCCCACACCGAGGCCTACCGGTTCCCGGTGCCGGCGGCCGCCGGCACCGGCCCCGACGACTGGAAGTCGCTGAGCTGGGGCCAGGCGGCGGAGCGGGTCTTCGGCATCGCCGCCGGTCTGCTCGACCTCGGCCTGCAGCCCGAGCAGCGGGTCGCGCTCGCCTCCAACACCCGCGTCGAGTGGATCCTCTCCGACCTGGGCGTCATGTGCGCCGGCGGCGCCGTGACCACGATCTACCCGAGCACCAACGCCGAGGAGTCGGCGTTCATCCTCTCCGACTCGGCCAGCCGCGTCCTGATCGCCGAGGACGCGGCCCAGCTGGCCAAGGCCCGCGAGCGCCGCGCCGACCTGCCCGAGCTCGCCCACGTGGTGGTCCTGGAGGCCGCCGACGCCGTACCGGCCGACGGCGACCCGGAGGGCTGGGTGCTCTCCCTCGCCGACCTGGAGGCACGCGGCAGGGAGTACCTCGCCAAGCACCCCGAGGCGGTCAAGGAGCGCATCGCGGCCATCACCCCCGACCAGCTCGCCACGCTGATCTACACCTCGGGCACCACCGGCCGCCCCAAGGGCGTACGGCTGCCGCACGACAACTGGTCGTACATGGCCAAGGCCACCGTCGCCACCGGCATGATCTCCAGCGACGACGTCCAGTACCTGTGGCTGCCGCTCGCGCACGTCTTCGGCAAGGTCCTGACCTCCGGCCAGATCGAGGTCGGACACGTCACCGCCGTCGACGGCCGCATCGACAAGATCATCGAGAACCTGCCGGTCGTCCAGCCCACCTACATGGCGGCCGTGCCCCGCATCTTCGAGAAGGTCTACAACGGGGTCGCCGCCAAGGCCCGCGCGGGCGGCGGCGCCAAGTACAAGATCTTCCAGTGGTCGGTCGGCGTGGCCCGCGAGTACGCCAAGGTCACCCAGGACAACTACCGGCGCACCGGCCAGGCCACCGCCCCGTTCGGCCTCGCCACCAAGCACAAGATCGCCGACGCGCTCGTCTTCGGCAAGCTCCGCGACGCCTTCGGCGGCCGGCTGCGCGCCGCCGTCTCCGGCGCCTCCGCCCTGGCCCCCGAGATCGGCTACTTCTTCGCCGGCGCCGGCATCCACATCCTGGAGGGCTACGGCCTCACCGAGTCCAGCGCGGCCTCCTTCGTCAACCCGGGCGAGGCCTACCGCACCGGCACCGTCGGCAAGCCGCTCCCCGGCACCGAGGTCCGCATCGCCGACGACGGCGAGATCCTGCTGCGCGGCCCCGGCATCATGCAGGGCTACCACCTCCAGCCCGAGAAGACCTCCGAGGTGCTGGAGGAGGACGGCTGGCTGCACACGGGCGACATCGGCGAGCTCTCGCCCGACGGCTACCTGCGCATCACGGACCGCAAGAAGGACCTCATCAAGACCTCGAACGGCAAGTACGTCGCGCCGGCCGAGATCGAGGGCCGCTTCAAGGCGATCTGCCCGTACGTGTCGAGCATCGTGGTGCACGGCGCCGACCGGAACTTCTGCACCGCCCTGGTCGCCCTCGACGAGCCGGCCATCCTCGGCTGGGCCGCCGAGAACGGGCTGGAGGGCAGGACGTACGCCGAGGTCCTGGCCGCGGCGGAGACGAACCGCCTGGTCGAGACGTACGTCCAGACCCTGAACGAGGGCCTCCAGCGCTGGCAGACGGTCAAGAAGTTCCGGATCCTGCCCCGCGACCTCGACGTGGAGCACGGCGACCTCACGCCCAGCCTCAAGCTGAAGCGGCCGGCCGTCGAGCGTGAGTTCAAGCACCTCATCGACGAGATGTACGAGGGGTCGCGCGAGGCGTAGCGCCCGCGTCGGGCCCGGCGGGGCGGGGCGGCGGACCGCCCCGCCCCGTCCCGGCCCCTCCGGCACCGGGACGGGCCGCGCGCGGGACCGGCCGGGCGGCGGACGCGGGTGCGGGACAATGGGGGCATGCCTTCCGCACTGCCCGACGGTGAACCCATGCCCGAAGACGGCTCGCTGCCGTCGCATGCCCTGGCGGGTGCCGGGGACCGGCCGCTCGGGTTCTACCTGCACGTCCCGTACTGCGCCACGCGGTGCGGGTACTGCGACTTCAACACGTACACCGCGACCGAGCTGCGCGGCACCGGCGGCGTGCTCGCCTCCCGGGAGAACTACGCCGACACCCTGATCGACGAGGTCCGTCTCGCCCGCAAGGTGCTCGGCGACGACCCCCGGGCCGTCCGGACGGTCTTCGTGGGCGGCGGCACGCCGACGCTGCTGCCGGCCGCCGACCTCGTACGGATGCTCGCGGCGATCCGGGACGAGTTCGGCCTGGCCGAGGACGCCGAGGTCACGACGGAGGCCAATCCCGAGTCGGTGAACCCGCAGTACCTGGCGGAGCTGCGGGCCGGGGGCTTCAACCGGATCTCGTTCGGCATGCAGAGCGCCAAGCAGCACGTCCTGAAGGTGCTCGACCGCACGCACACGCCGGGCCGGCCCGAGGCGTGCGTGGCGGAGGCCCGGGCGGCGGGCTTCGAGCACGTCAACCTGGACCTGATCTACGGGACGCCGGGGGAGTCCGACGACGACTGGCGGGCCTCGCTGACGGCCGCGCTCGGAGCCGGGCCGGACCACATCAGCGCCTACGCGCTGATCGTGGAGGAGGGCACCCAGCTGGCGCGGCGGATCCGGCGCGGCGAGGTCCCGATGACGGACGACGACGTGCACGCGGACCGGTACCTGATCGCGGACTCCGTGATGGCCGAGGCCGGGTACTCCTGGTACGAGGTCTCCAACTGGGCCACCTCGCAGGCGGGCCGCTGCCTGCACAACGAGCTGTACTGGCGCGGCGCCGACTGGTGGGGCGCGGGACCCGGCGCGCACTCGCACGTCGGCGGCGTGCGGTGGTGGAACGTGAAGCACCCCGGGGCCTACGCCGCGGCCCTGGCCGAGGGCCGCTCCCCGGGCGCGGGGCGCGAGCTCCTGTCCGCGGAGGACCGGCGGGTGGAGCGGATCCTGCTGGAGCTGCGGCTGGTGGACGGGGTCCCGCTGTCGCTGCTGGCTCCGGCGGGGCTCGCGGCGTCCCGCAAGGCCCTCGCGGACGGGCTGCTGGAGCCGGGGCCGTACGAGGGCGGGCGGGCCGTGCTGACCCTGCGGGGGCGGCTGCTGGCCGACGCGGTGGTCCGGGACCTGGTCGACTAGCCCTGCGGCGCCGTCGCCGGGGGCGCCGCCCCCGGACCCCGCGCCTCGGACGCCGGCGGGGCGGAAGGCCGCCTCGGCGGTCGGCGGGGCCGGAAGGCCGCCTCGGACGCCGGCGGGCCCGGAGCGGGGTCTACGGGGCCGTGACGTGGTCGATGAGGTGTTCCACCGAGCCCAGGAGCGTCGGCTCCAGGTCCTTGTAGGACGTCACCCGGGACAGGATGTGCTGCCAGGCGGCGCCCGTGTTCCCGGGCCAGCCCAGGGCCCGGCACACGCCCGTCTTCCAGTCCTGCCCGCGCGGGACCACCGGCCACGCCCCGATGCCCAGCGCCG
This sequence comes from Streptomyces sp. NPDC059456, assembly GCF_042750055.1. NCBI lineage: Bacteria > Bacillati > Actinomycetota > Actinomycetes > Kitasatosporales > Streptomycetaceae > Streptomyces > Streptomyces sp. NPDC059456. The sequence continues at coordinate 349 of NZ_JBHYVA010000222.1, read as the reverse complement.
ACGGCTTCACGGCCTGCCACACGTCCACGTACGGGTGCCCGACGATCAGCACGTCCGGGGAGGTCACCGACGCCGCGATGCGGGACTCCTTCGAGCCCGGGACCAGATGGTCCACCAGCACGCCCAGACGGGCGTCCGGGGCCGGTGCGAACTCCGCCACGACGGCCGGGAGGTCGTCGATGCCCTCCAGGTACTCCACCACCACGCCCTCGATCCGCAGGTCGTCGCCCCAGACCCGCTCCACCAGCTCGGCGTCGTGCCGGCCCTCGACGTAGATCCGCCCGGGGGGGGGCCCCCCCCGCGCCGCGCCCCCGCGCCGCCCCGCGGGCCCCGCCCGGGGGCCGCGGGG
>NZ_JBHYVA010000221.1:0-11814 GCF_042750055.1 Streptomyces sp. NPDC059456 | reverse complement strand
TTAAAAGACACAGGGGGTTTGCGGTCGGCCGGGCGCTCCTTTATGGCCGCGCCGGCCGGCGACTCGCGAGTCATATCCGAGCTCGGGTGGCGATCACCTCTTGCGCACGACGACGAAGTCGGCCAGGGCGACGAGCTGTTCGCGCACCGTCTGCGGCATGTCCACGTCGTCCAGCGCGCGGACGGCGACGGCGTGCTGGCGGCGGGCCTCCTCGGCGGTCCACTCGCGGCCGCCCGCGGCCTCGATGAGCGCGGCACGGTGCGCGAACTCCTCCTCCGAGAAGTTCTCGAAGTCGTTGCTCTTGGCGTCGGCTGCGAGCAGCTGCGCGAGTTCCTCGCAGGCGGGTCCGCCCGCGGCGAGGGCGGCGACGACCGGCAGGGACTTCTTGCGCTGGCGCAGGTCGCTCCAGGTCTGCTTGCCGGTGGCCTCCGGGTCGCCCCAGATGCCGAGGAGGTCGTCGACGGCCTGGAAGGCGAGGCCCAGGTGGTAGCCGTACTCCTCCAGCTTGTCGGCCGTACGGTCGTCCGCGCCGCCGAGGACGGCGCCGATGGAGACCGCGCAGGCGAGCAGGGCGCCGGTCTTGTTGCCCTCCATCTCCAGGCACTCCTCGACGCTGACGCGCTCGCGGTGCTCGTAGGAGATGTCCTGGGCCTGGCCGTCGATGAGCTTGCGGCTGGCGGTGGTGAGCCGGCGGGCCGCGCGGCCCGCCTCGACGGTGCCGAGTTCCAGCAGGACCTCGTTGGCGAGGGCGAACAGCGCGTCCCCGACCAGGATCGCGAGGGCCGGGCCGTGCACCTTCCACACGGTGTCGCGGTGGCGGCGCTGCTCGTCGCCGTCCATCAGGTCGTCGTGCAGCAGCGAGAAGTTGTGGACGAGCTCGACGGCCACCGCACCGGGGATGCCGACCTCGGCCGCGGCTCCCGCGGCCTCGGCGGACAGCAGCGCGAGGGCGGGGCGCACGGCCTTGCCGCCGTCGCCGTCCGCCGCGTTGCCCTGGGCGTCGATCCAGCCGAAGTGGTAGGCGGCGACGGTGTCCATGGGCGCCGCGAGGCGGTCGACGGCGGCGCGCAGCGCGGGGGTCGACAGCGTGCGGCCACGCTCCAGGAGGGCCACCGTGTCCGCCTTCTCCACGCCCCCTCCGGCTGCGCCGTTGCCGGCGTCCGTGTTCTCGACAGCCGGATTCCCCGGGTTCACTGGCACTCCTCTGTGTCCTGTACGTGCTGTTCCGGTCGTGCTGGTGGTCGTCATGCCGCCTCCTGCAGGGGGTGCTCGCGATGGCGGCCGAGGGCGGCGAGCGCGGCGTGCGCCGCGCTCAGTCCGCTGCGCACGGCGCCCTCCATGGTCGCGGGCCAACCGGTGGCGGTCCACGCACCGGCGAGGTAGAGGCCCGGCGTGTCGGTCCGCGCCCCGGGGCGCAGCCGGCCGACGCCGGGGGTGGGGGCGAACGTGGCCGTGCGCTCCCGGGTGACGAAGAAGTCCCGTACCTTGGCGCCCCGCGCGGCGGGCAGCAGCCGTTCGAGTTCGGGCAGGTACTTGGCGCGCAGTACCGAGACGGGCTCGTCGATGTCGTCCTGGGCGGCCGACTGGGACAGCGCCAGGTACTGGCCGCCGTCGGGCAGCCCGGAGGAATCGGTGCGGTCGAACACCCACTGGACCGGGGAACCGAGCGCGGCGAAGAAGGGCTGCCTGAGCACCTTGCGGTCGTAGACCACGTGCACGTTGAGGATGGGCGCGGTGCCGATGTCGAGGAGCTTGTCCGGGTCGGCCAGGGCTCCGGGCGGCAGCAGCCCGTGGGCCTCGCGCTGCGGGACGGCGAGGACGACCGTGCCCGCGCCGAAGGACTCGCCCTCGGTGTCGACCTGCCAGTTCCCGTCCTGCGTGCGGGAGACGGAGGTGACGCGGGTGCGCAGTTCGGTGCGCACCCCGGCGGCGTCCAGCTGCTTGCGGGCGAGGGTGTCGTGCAGCTCGCCGAGCGGGACGGAGGCCCAGCCGATGTCGGCGGCGCCGTTCTCGGAGAGCAGGCCGGTCTTGAAGACCATGGCGGCCAGGCCCAGTGAGGACTGGTCGGCGGTGGCGTTGAGGGTGGCGATGCCGACGAGGTCCCACAGGGCCTCGATGGTGCGCGGGCTCTGTCCGTACCGTGCGAGCCAGGTCGCGAAGTCCAGGCCGTCCAGCGCCGGGTCGGCGGGGTCGAGCCGGCGCAGCGCGAGGGCGGCGCGGCCGACGCCCACCCGTTCGGCGAGCGAGAGGTGCGGGTAGCGGGCCAGGGAGCCCGCCAGGTGCAGGGGGACGGGCAGGGCGCTGCGGCGCAGCCGGCCCAGCCGCGGCCCGCCGGGGTGGGCGACGTCGAGCACGGGTACGTCGAGCCGGTCCTGGAGCGGGGCGAGGGCGGCGCCCTCGACGCGGTCCAGGAACCACCGGTAGGCGGTGCAGCAGCGCAGGTAGACGTGCTGGCCGTTGTCCACGGTGAGGTCGCCGCGCTTGAAGGAGAAGGCGAGTCCGCCGAGCCTCGGGCGGCCTTCGAGCAGGGTGACCCGCAGTCCCGCGTCGGCGAGTTCGAGGGCGGCCGTCACGCCGGCGAGGCCGCCGCCGATGACGACGGCGCGGTCGTCGCTGCCGCTCATGCAGTCTCCCCCGTCGTACGGCCGGCGCCCGCCGGGGCGGCCGTAAGGGCGGAGCCCGCACGGTGAGACGCGGCGGCCCGCGCCGTGGTTGCCCGCGGGCCGGCGGGAGTCCGGGCCGGCCCGGTGCCGGGGCGCGTCACGGCCGCCTCCGCGTGCTCTGGCGCGAGATGGTGCGCGCGTCGAGGCCGGACAGGCCGCGCACGGCGACGTACGCCTTCTCGTGCGGGGGGAGCGAGACGCGGCCGCGGAGCACGGCCTCGGGCTCGCGCTCGATGCGGTCGAGGAGGCGCCGGTAGATGCCGGCCATGGCGGCGACGCAGGCGCCGCTGCGCCGGTCGAGCATGGGCAGGAGCCGGTAGCCCTCGACGAACAGGGCGCGGGCGCGCCGGACTTCGTGGTGGACGAGCCCGGCGAAGTCGGCGCCGGCGGGCATCCGGTCGCTCGCGAAGCCGTCGCCGCAGCCGAATTTGGCGAGGTCCTCGGCGGGCAGGTAGGTGCGCCCGTTGGCGGCGTCCTCGCGGACGTCGCGCAGGATGTTGGTGAGCTGGAGGGCGAGGCCGAGGGTGTCGGCGTACTCGCCGGCGCGCGCGGTCTCGGCGGCGCCGAGGCCGCCGGTGTTCACCGTGCCGAACACGCCGAGGGAGAGCCGCCCGATGGCTCCGGCGACGCACCGGCAGTAGGCCTTGAGGTCGTCCCAGGTCTCGTAGGTCTCGCCGCGGACGTCCATCAGGACGCCGTCGATGAGTTCGTCGAGGCCGCCGAGCGGGATCGGGAAGCGTCGGGCGGCGTGGGCGAGGGCGACGGCGACCGGGTCGGTGTGGTCCTGGTCGACCTCCTCGGCCCGGATCCGGCCGAGGAGGGCGCGGGTGTCCTCGAGCCGGGCCAGTTTGGCGCCGGGGGCCAGCGTGCCGTCGCCGATGTCGTCGACCCGCCGGGAGAACGCGTACAGCGCGGACATCGCCTGCCGCTTGTCCGAGGGCAGCAGCCGGATGCCGTACGCGAAGTTGCGCGCCTGCGAGCCGGTGACGGCCTCGCAGTAGCTGTAGGCCGCCAGGACCGCTGCGGACGGCGCGGACGCTGAGGACGTGTGTGCGGAACCCTCCACGGTCGGGCTCACCCCTTTCTCGGCGCTGTGCGCAGGACGGCGGCCACCTCGCGGAGCAGGCCGCTCTTGGTGGGCTTGGGCGGGCCGGGGAGTACGTCGAAGCCGGCGGCGGTGACGGCTCGCAGGGCGGCGCGCCCCCCTCCCACGAAGCCTGCGAGCAGCAGCCGGAGCCTGCCGTGCACGCTACCCACGAGCGGGGTGCCTTCATTCAGGAGGTCCCGGGCGCGTTCGGCTTCGAACGCGACCAGGGAGCGTACGGACGCGCCGGCGTGGCGGGCCTTGAGGTCGGCCTCGCCCACGTGGAAGCGGTGCATGTCCTCGGCCGGGAGGTAGATGCGGCCCCGGCCGAGGTCCTCCGCGACGTCCTGCACGTGTTCGACGATCTGCAGTGCGGTGCAGACGGCGTCGGACCGGCGGATCCGCTCGGGGGTGGCGGTGCCGGTGAGGGACAGCACGAGGCGGCCGACGGGGTTCGCGGAGAGCTCGCAGTAGGCGAGGAGGTCGCCGTACGTGGCGTAGCGGGTGACGCGCTGGTCCAGGCGGTTGGCCTCGATGAGCCCGAGGAAGGGCTCGGGGGTGAGGTCGTGGGCGCGGACCACCGGCCGCAGCGCCTGGAGGAGGGGGTGGCGGGGCGGGCCGCCGGGGCCCCCGAAGACGCGGTGCAGGTCGGCCTCGAGGGCGTCGAGCATCGCGAGGGGGTCGTCGGCCGCGGCGGGGTCGAGGCCGAGGAGGACGGCGTCGTGCCCGCCGGGGGCGAGGTCGCCGTCGCCGATGTCGTCGACCAGGCGGGCGTACCCGTACACCGCCATCAGGCCGTCGCGCCAGGCGCGCGGGAGGAAGGACGGGGCGACGGGGAAGTTCTCCGTCCGCGCCTTGCCGAGGGTGGCGTGCGCGTGGGCGTCGGGGGCTGTGGGGACCGCGTCGCGCCGGGGCCGGATACCGTGCCCGGGGGTCACCGCCCGCCGCCCGCGCGGGGGACGGCCGTAATGCCTGGGGGCCGGAGAATTCCCGTAGCCATTGCCGTCACGTCTCCCGTTCTACACTGCCGACCCAATACATCCCATTTCGGACACGCCGCCGGACTTTCCCCGGGGTACCCCAGGCCGTTCACCTGCGGGGAATCGTCCCCTCTGGCGTGATTCAGGACTGCTCCAGCTTACGCTGTACAACGCCGCGGCAGCCTCTCGGGTATTCGCTCTGCTACTGAATGTCGGCGCCGGACGCGCCGGACATGCCGAAGCCCCCGCCGCGCTCGGGCGACGGGGGCCGGCGAGGGCCGCGGTCAGGCGCTGGTGGCCTTCTCGTAGGCCGCGACGACTTCCTCGGTGGGCCCGTCCATCAGCAGCTCACCCTTCTCCAGCCACAGCACGCGGCTGCAGGTGTCGCGGATGGACTTGTTGTTGTGGCTCACCAGGAAAACGGTTCCGGCGTGCTTGCGCAGTTCTCGGATGCGGTCCTCGGAACGCACCTGGAACTTCCGGTCACCGGTGGCCAGGGCCTCGTCGATCATCAGAACGTCGTGGTCCTTCGCCGCGGCAATGGAAAAGCGCAGGCGCGCGGCCATACCGGAGGAGTACGTGCGCATCGGCAGGGAGATGAAATCGCCCTTCTCGTTGATGCCCGAGAAGTCGACGATGTCGTCGTAGCGCTCCCTGATCTGCTCGCGGCTCATTCCCATGGCGAGACCGCCGAGTACCACGTTGCGCTCGCCGGTGAGGTCGTTCATCAGTGCGGCGTTGACACCCAGCAGCGAGGGCTGGCCGTCGGTGTAGACCTTGCCGGACTCGCAGGGCAGCAGGCCGGCGATGGCGCGCAGCAGGGTGGACTTGCCCGAGCCGTTGGAGCCGATGACGCCGATGGCCTCGCCGCGGTACGCCGTGAAGGAGACGCCGCGCACGGCGTGGACGCGGCGGACGCCCGGCGCATCGCCCTTGCCCCGGCGCATTATCTTGCTCAGCGCGGCGGTGGCGCTGCCCTTGCCGGAGCTGCCGGTGTTGACGCGGTAGACGATGTGCACGTCGTCGGCGATGACGGTGGGGACGTTGCCCCGGTTGTTCTCAGCCACGGCCGTAACGCTCCTCAGCCTTCCAGAAGTACACGAATCCGCCGAGGCCGATCACGACGGCCCAGCCGACGGCGAAGGCCCAGACGTGCGGCGGCAGGTTGTGCCGGCCGTACTCGTCGATCAGCGCGTAGCGGACCAGGTCCATGTAGATCGCGGCCGGGTTCCACTGGAGCACGTCCGTGACCCACGAGGGCACGTGCCGGTCCTTGAGCGCGCCGCTGATCGAGAACATGACGCCCGAGGCGTACATCCACGTACGCGTGATGAACGGCATCAGCTGCGCGAGGTCGGGGGTCTTGGAACCCATCCGCCCGAAGATCAGTGCGAGGCCGGTGTTGAAGACGAACTGGAGCACCAGCGTCGGGATGACCAGCAGCCAGGACAGCTTGGGGTAGTTGCCGAACGAGACCGTGACGATCACCACGACGATCATCGAGTACAGCAGCTGCTGGAGCTGCTGCATCGAGAAGGAGATCGGCAGGGAGGCGCGGGGGAAGTGCAGGGCGCGGACCAGGCCGAGGTTGCCGGGGATGGCCCGCACTCCCGCCATGAGCGAGCTCTGGGTGAAGGTGAAGACGAAGATGCCCGTCACCAGGAAGGGGATGTAGACCCCCTTCGCCATGCCCCGGCCCGCGTTCATGATCAGACCGAAGATCAGGTAGTAGACCAGCGCGTTGAGCAGCGGGGTCGCCACCTGCCAGATCTGGCCGAGCTTCGCCTCGCTGTACTGGGCGACCAGCTTGGCCCGGGAGAACGCCATGATGAAGTGGCGCCGGTCCCAGAGCTGGCGCACGTATTCGGCCAGGGTCGGCCGGGCACCGCTGACGGACAGGCCGTACTTCGCGGCGAGCTCCGCCGGGGACAGCCCCGCGTCTTCGGACGGCGGCTTGCTCGTGGCGAGGGCGCCATCCTGGGTTGTGTCACTCACAAGATGAAACTTTCCGTCTTCAAGATGCGGCAGAAGGTGGCATCGGGCCTGGGGCGCTCGGCCCGTGATCGCGTCATGTTCTCAGACGCGGGCGTGTCAGATGACAGGCGGTCGGCCCAGCCGGGTCAGCCGCCAGACCGTGCGCCACTTCATGGGGCGCCGGGGACCGCAGGGGGTGGTCCATCCCTCCTTGAACCCACCGAACCAGGCCTTGAGCGCGGGTGCCGACGGTCTGCGCAGGAGCGTCAGCAGGAGCCAGACGCCCAGGTAGACCGGGACCAGCGGGGCGGGCAGGTTCCGGCGGGCGAGCCACACCCGGTTACGGGCCACCATACGGTGGTAGACCGCGTGCCGGGAGGGGGCGGTCGTCGGGTGCAGGAGCACCATGTCCGCCCTGTAGTCGATCAGCCACCCCGCGTCGAGTGCGCGCCAGGCCAGATCGGTCTCCTCGTGCGCGTAGAAGAACTCGCCGGGCAGCGCTCCGACCTGCTCGAACACCGTCGTGCGGACGGCGTTCGCGCCGCCCAGGAAGGTCGTGACGCGGGAGGAGCGCATCGGGTCCGAGGCGCGCAGCCGGGGCACGTGCCGGCGCTGGGTCTCGCCGGTCTCCGGATCGGCGATCCGGAAGCTGACGATCCCGAGCTCCGGGTCCTCGGTGAAGGCCTGCCGGCACAGCTCGGCGGTGTCGGTGCGCTCCAGCAGCCCGTCGTCGTCGAGGAAGAGCAGGGCGTCGACCTCGCGGCCGCCGGGGCCGAAGGCTTCGATGCCGACGTTGCGGCCGCCGGGGATGCCCAGGTTCTCGGGCAGGTCCACGGTGCGCACCCCGGCGGGGAGTCCGGTGACCTTGACGCCCTGGCCCACGACGACGACCTCGACCGGGTCGCCCTCCTGGCGGGCCACCGAGTCCAGGAGCGCCTTCAGCTCGTCGGGCCGGTTGCCCATGGTGATGATCACGGCGCCCAGCCGCATCGGCGTCGTCACTTGAGCCTGCTGGAGGCCAGGATCGACACCAGGTGCAGCACCGTCTGCAGCATGGCGATGCCGGCGAGCACGGCCACACCGAGCCGGGAGAAGTACAGGTCGCCGTGCAGCTGGTCCAGGACGGCCAGCAGCAGGATGAGCAGCGAGGCCTCGATGCCGAGGACGAGGCGGTGGAACTTGAGCGCGGACGCGGCCCGGCGGGCCAGCGCCATGCCGGAGGAGCGCGGCTCCGCGGCGGCCTCCGCGACGGGCTCCTTGCCGGTCTGGTGCCGGGCGACGCCGACCAGGTCGGTCTCGGCCTTGATCAGGATCGCGCCGAGGGCGGCGAGGGTGCCCAGGAAGGCCCACAGCCAGTCGATGCGCCCGGTGCCCCACAGATCGGAGGCGCGCAGGCCGAAGCCGACGAGGACCGCCGCGTCGCACAGGTAAGCGCCGACCCGGTCCAGGTACACGCCGGACAGCGAGTACTGCTTCTTCCAGCGGGCGACCTCGCCGTCGACGCAGTCGAGCAGCAGGTACATCTGGACCGCCACCACGCCGAGGACGGCGCCCCAGATGCCCGGGATGAGCAGTGCCGGGCACGCCAGGACACCGGCGAGGGTCATCAGGTAGGTCAGCTGGTTGGGCGTGACCTTGGTGTTGACCAGGACGCGGGTGATGCGCAGGGAGATCTCGCGCATGTACAGACGACCGCCCCAGTGCTCGCCACTGCGCCGGTCCTTGACGCCCGGCGGGTGAACGACGGGCCGGAGTTCAGCTACGGATGGTCTTGGCATAGTCGGCGTAAGCGTCCCTGATCTCGGCTGCGGACAGATTGAGGTGCTCCAGGATCGTGAAGCGTCCCGGGCGGGTCTGGGGGGCGTACTCGACGGCCGCGACGAACTCGTCCACGCTGAACCCGATCTCGGCGGGCAGCACGGGCAGCCCGTGGCCGCGCATCGACTCGACGAACAGCCCGGACTGCTCCTTGGCGCCGCGCAGGTACATCGCGAAGGCGGCGCCGATGCCGACCTGCTCGCCGTGGAGCGCGGAGCGCCCCGGGTAGAGCAGGTCGAAGGCGTGACTGATCTCATGGCAGGCGCCGGACGCCGGCCGGGTGTCCCCGCTGATCGACATGGCGATGCCGGTGAGCACCAGGGACTCGGCGAGCACCGTGAGGAAGTCGTCGTCGCCGCAGCCGCCGGGGTGGCGCAGGACGGCTTCGCCGGCCGTACGGGCCATCGCGGCGGCCAGGCCGTCCACGGGCTCCCCGGTGATCTTGTGCGAGAGCTCCCAGTCGGCGATGGCCGAGATGTTGGAGAGCGCGTCGCCGATGCCGGAGCGGACGAAGCGCACCGGGGCGTCGCGGATCACGTCCAGGTCGATGACCATGGCGATCGGCGTGGGCACGCCGTAGGAGCCGCGGCCGTTGTCGTTGTCCAGCGTGGCCACCGGCGAGCAGATGCCGTCGTGGGCCAGGTTGGTGGCGACGGCCACCATGGGCAGCCCGACCCGCGCCGCGGCGTACTTCGCCACGTCGATGATCTTGCCGCCGCCGAGGCCGACGACGGCGTCGTAGCGACGGCCCTTTATGTCGTCGGCCAGCTTGACGGCGGAGTCGATCGTGCCGTCGACGACCGGGTACCAGTCGGCGTGCGGCAGCACGGGCTCCAGCTTGGTGCGCAGCACCTGGCCGGACCCGCCGCTGATCGCGATCGCCAGCTTCCCGGACGCCGAGATCCGCTGGTCGGCCAGGAGGCCGGCCAGGTCGTCCATGGCGCCGCGGGTGATGTCGACGACGACCGGGGAGGGGATGAGCCTCGTCAGTACTGGCATGCGATCGTCCGGCCCTTGGCGAGGTCGTCGTGGTTGTCGATCTCGACCCACTTGACGTCGCCGATGGGGGCCACGTCGATCACGAAGCCGTCGTTCACGAGCTGCTGGTAGCCGTCCTCGTAGTACAGGTCGGGGTCGCGCTCGAAGGTGGTCTTCAGGGCTTCGGCGAGGGCCTCGGCGGCCTCCGGCTCGATGAGCGTGACGCCGATGTACTCGCCGGTCGCGTCGGACGGCTCCATCAGCTTGGTGATCTTCTGCACGCCCTTGGCGCCGTCGACGACGACCTTCATCTCCTCGTCGGCCAGGCTCTTGACCGTGTCGAGGGCGAGGATGATCTTCTGGCCGTTGCCGCGGGCGTCGAGCAGGGTCCGCTCGACGGAGACCGGGTGGACGGTGTCGCCGTTGGCGAGGATCACGCCCTGCTTCAGGACGTCACGGGCGCACCACAGGGAGTAGGCGTTGTTCCACTCCTCGGCCTTGTCGTTGTCGATCAGCGTGATCTTGACGCCGTACTTGGCCTCCAGGGCCTCCCGGCGCGCGTAGACGGCTTCCTTGCGGTAGCCGACGACGATCGCGACCTCGGTCAGGCCGACCTCGGCGAAGTTGCCGAGGGTGAGGTCCAGGACCGTGAGGCTTTCCTCGTCGCCTTCGGGGCCGACGGGCACGAGGGCCTTGGGCAGGGTGTCGGTGTAGGGACGCAGGCGGCGTCCGGCACCGGCAGCGAGTACAAGGCCGATCATGCTGGTTCTCCTTCGTCATGTACGGCGGGTGCCCCGGAGGAGACCCAGAAGCGGATGCTCTCCACGAGCACCACGAGTGCCACGAACACGGCCAGGGCCGTGAGCGCGACGGGGAACGTGTCACGGGGCAGGACGGCGGCCAGGACCACGAGCAGCAGGACCCGGCCCTCCTGCCCGCCGATCGTCCACACCAGCCACCTGGGCGGCGCGCCCGAGCCGCCGCGGATGCGGTAGACCGTGTCGTAGTGATGGTAGGCGACCGCCGCGACCAGTCCGAATGCGGCCGGAAGGGCCCCGGGGACGTCGGCCCGCACGGCGAGCGCCAGCACGGTGACGTACTCGGCGCAGCGGAACACCGGCGGGATGAGCCAGTCCAGCGCCCCCTTGAGCGGGCGGGAGACGGCCGCACCGGCGGCTATGACGTAGAACACCGCGGACCCGATCAGTGCGGCCGTGCCGTACGGCCACACCGCGGACCCGCCGATGACGAGGACGGTGCCGATCAGGGCCATCGCCAGCGGGGCGACGGGCCGTCCCTTGGCCAGGGCCGTGCCGATCGACGCCGCCGGGCCGCAGTCGGCGAGGTCGGCCAGGGCCTGGGCGGCCCGGTCGGTCCTCTGCGCCTTGCGGGTCAGCGAGCGCAGCACCCGGCCGGCGGTGGTGTAGAGGGCGCCGAAGGCGCAGCCGACGAGCAGGGCGTAGAACACGATCCGGGGGGTGGTGAACGCGGTCAGCACCGCGATCATGGCCCAGCGCTCGCCGATCGGCAGGATGATCATCCGTCGGACCCAGACCGTCCAGCCGACGCTGTCGAGCCTGCCGGACAGGGCGGCGGTCGGGCTCGTGTTGGCGGTCGCGTCGTGGTTGGCCTCGTTGAAGGCGAAGTCGACCACGTGCCGGCAGGTCATCAGGATCATCGCGCCGAGGGCGAGGGCCCACACGTCGTCGCCGTTCCTGGCCGCACCGAGCGCGAGGCCCGCGTAGAAGGAGTACTCCTTCGCACGGTCGAAGGTGGCGTCGAGCCAGGCGCCCATCGTCGAGTACTGGAGCGAGTAGCGGGCGAGCTGCCCGTCCGTGCAGTCCAGGACGAAGGAGACGAGCAGCAGCACGCCGGCGGCGACGTAGCCCCAGCGCTCGCCGGTGGCGGCGCAGCCGGCCGCGATCAGCGCGGTGACCAGCGAGGCGGTGGTGACCTGGTTCGGGGTCAGGCCGCGGCGCGCGCACCAGCGGGCGATGTAGCGCGAGTACGGGCTGATGAAGAAGGTGGTGAAGAACCCGTCGCGGGACTTCACGGCGGTGCGCAGGCGCACGGCCTCGTCGTCGACGGCGGCGACGGCGGCGGCCGCCGCGGCGCGCTCCGCGTCGTCGGCGGGCACGGCGGCGACCAGCGTGCCGAGCTCGGGACGCTGGACGGTGGTCCCGGCGGCCTCGACGGCGGCGGCCAGCCGGTCCGCGTACGGGCCCGCGCCCGGCGCCCGGGGGGCCCCCGGCCCGGGCCGGGGCCCCCGGGGGGCCCCCCGGGCCGCGGAGCGGGCCGGGCCCGCGCCGGGGATTGT
>NZ_JBHYVA010000220.1:0-11847 GCF_042750055.1 Streptomyces sp. NPDC059456 | reverse complement strand
TGTGAGTGAGTGCCCCCCGCCGGGGGCGGGGGGGCGCCCCCCCCCCCGGCCGGGGCGCGGCCGCGGCCCCCCCCCCCGGCCCCCCCCCCCCGCCCTCGATTTGGGCTGCGGAGGGCGTGCTACGGCAGGTTGCGCGCCATGACGATGCGCTGGACCTGGTTGGTGCCCTCGTAGATCTGCGTGATCTTGGCGTCGCGCATCATGCGCTCGACCGGGTAGTCACGGGTGTAGCCGTAGCCGCCGAGCAGCTGGACGGCGTCCGTGGTGACCTCCATCGCGATGTCGGAGGCGAAGCACTTGGCCGCGGCGCCGAGGTAGGTCAGGTCGGCGTCACCGCGCTCGGAGGCGGCGGCGGCCTGGTAGGTCAGGGCGCGGGCGGCCGAGACCTTCATGGCCATGTCCGCGAGCATGAACTGCACGCCCTGGAAGTCGCCGATCGGCTTGCCGAACTGCTTGCGCTCCTGGACGTAACCCTTGGCGTAGTCCAGGGCGCCCTGCGCGATGCCGAGCGCCTGGGCGGCGATCGTGATGCGGGTGTGGTCGAGGGTCTTCATCGCGGTGGCGAAGCCGGTGCCCTCGGCGCCGATCATGCGGTCGGCGGGGATCCGTACGTTGTCGAGGTAGACCTCGCGGGTCGGGGAGCCCTTGATGCCGAGCTTCTTCTCGGGGGCGCCGAAGGAGACGCCCTCGTCGCCCTTCTCGACCACGAAGGCCGAGATGCCCTTGGAGCGCTTCTCGGGGTCGGTGACGGCCATGACCGTGTAGTACTCGGAGACGCCCGCGTTGGTGATCCAGCGCTTGACGCCGTTGAGGACCCAGAAGTCCCCGTCGCGCACGGCGCGGGTCTTCATGCCGGCGGCGTCGGAGCCCGCGTCGGGCTCGGAGAGGCAGTACGAGAACATGCCGTAGCCCTTGGCAAGCGGGCCGAGGTACTTCTTCTTGAGGTCCTCGGAGCCGGAGAGGATCACCGGGAGCGAGCCGAGCTTGTTCACGGCCGGGATCAGGGAGGAGGAGGCGCAGACGCGGGCCACCTCCTCGATCACGATCACGGTGGCGAGGGCGTCGGCGCCGGCGCCGCCGTAGGTCTCCGGGACGTGGACGGCGTGCAGGTCGTTGGCGACGAGCGCGTCGTGGGCTTCCTGCGGGAAGCGGGCCTCTTCGTCGACCGCGGCGGCGAACGGCAGGATCTTCGCCTCGGCGAGCGAGCGGACGGACTCGCGGAGCATGTCGTGCTCCTCGGCCGGGCGGTACAGGTCGAAGTCGGCAGAACCCGCCAAGACTCTCACTCCCCAAGTGTGGTGCGCGTGTGGTGCGTGATGCGCGCTGCGTGATGCTAACTACCGTTAAGTAACCCAAATCTTAGTGTCCGGCGTCCCGACAGCGATATGTACGGACCACGTGAGCTGCGTGACAGCGGTGTCTCCCGGGGAACGTCCCCCCTGACCGGCCCGACTATGCTCAGTGGCCGCAAACGGCCCCGCACCTCTGGAGCATCCATGGCCCCCCTCAGGATCACTGTGATCGGCACCGGCTATCTCGGCGCCACCCACGCCGCGGCGATGGCGGAGCTGGGCTTCGAGGTGCTCGGGCTGGACGTGGTGCCGGAGAAGATCGAGATGCTGGCCGCGGGCCGGGTGCCGATGTACGAGCCCGGGCTGGAGGAACTCCTCGCCGCGCACGTCGCGGGCCTGCCGGGCTCCACCGGGCGGCTGCGCTTCACGCAGTCCTGGGAGGAGGTCGGCGCGTTCGGCGACGTCCACTTCGTCTGCGTGAACACCCCGCAGAAGCACGGCGAGTACGCGTGCGACATGTCGTACGTCGACTCCGCGGTGGAATCGCTGGCCCCGCACCTGACCCGGCCGGTCCTGGTCGTCGGCAAGTCCACCGTGCCCGTGGGCTCGGCGGAACGCCTCGCCGCGAAGCTGGCCGACCTCTCCCCGGCCGGAGCCGACGTGGAGCTGGCCTGGAACCCGGAGTTCCTGCGCGAGGGCTTCGCCGTCCAGGACACCCTGCACCCCGACCGCATCGTGATCGGACTGCGGGGCGACCGCGGCGAGAAGCTGCTGCGCGAGGTGTACGCGACGCCGCTGGCGGAGGGCACCCCGCTGGTGGTGACCGACTTCCCGACGGCCGAGCTCGTCAAGACCGCCGCCAACTCCTTCCTCGCCACGAAGATCTCCTTCATCAACGCGATGGCGGAGGTCTGCGAAGCGGCCGGCGGCGACGTGGTCAAGCTGGCCGAGGCCATCGGCCACGACGAGCGGATCGGCGCGAAGTTCCTGCGCGCCGGGATCGGCTTCGGCGGGGGCTGCCTGCCCAAGGACATCCGGGCGTTCATGGCGCGGGCCGGCGAACTGGGCGCGGACCAGGCGCTGACCTTCCTGCGCGAGGTCGACTCCATCAACATGCGCCGGCGCGGGCACATGGTCGAGCTCGCGCGCGACGCCGTCGGCGGATCCTTCCTCGGCAAGCGGGTCGCGGTGCTCGGCGCCACCTTCAAGCCGGACTCCGACGACGTCCGCGACTCCCCCGCCCTGAACGTGGCCGGGCAGATCCACCTCCAGGGCGGCCAGGTCACCGTCTACGACCCCAAGGGCATGGACAACGCCCGGCGCGTCTTCCCGACCCTCGGCTACGCGGACTCGGCCCTGGAGGCGGCCCGCGGCGCGGAGGTCGTCCTGCACCTCACCGAATGGCGCGAGTTCCGCGACCTCGACCCGGTGGAGCTGGGCGAGGTCGTCACCGACCGCCTGATCCTGGACGGCCGCAACGCCCTCGACACCGACCGCTGGCGCGCGGCCGGCTGGACGTACCGGGCGATGGGCCGCCCCCGGGCCTGAGCCCCGGCCCCGCACGGGGCCGCGGACTACGGACTACGGACTACGGGCCACGGACTGCGCGCTACGGGCTACGCCGGCCTGCGGTGCTGGGCGGCGCGGGCGGTGAATTCCGCGTCGCGCAGCACCCGCTGGGCGTTCTCCCAGGTCAGCAGGGCCAGGTCGGTCTCCGACCAGCCGCGTTCCAGCAGCTCCGCGATCAGTCGCGGATAGCCCGAGGGATCGGTCAGCCCCATCGGCCGCGGGACGCCCGGCTCGGTGCCGAAGGTGGCGCCGAGGCCGACGCAGTGCGGACCCGCGACGGTGCGCACGTGCTCCACGTGGTCGGCGACCGCGTGCAGCGAGTCCCCGGTCTGCTCGGCGTCGAAGGTGACCATCGCCAGGCCGTTCGACGCCCGCAGCGCCAGCAGCACGTCATCGGTCACGTTCCCCGGATGCGGGTTCAGCGCCGCGGCGGCGGTGTGCGAGACGACCACCGGCGCCTTGGAGGCCCCGGCGAGCTGGCAGGCCACCTCCGGCGTACAGCCGGTCAGGTCCACGAGCATCGCCAGCCGGTTCATCTCCTTGACCACCTCGTGGCCGAACGGCGTCAGCTCGTCCCCGGCCCAGGGCGCCCCCGCGGGCGCGAGCATGCGGACGCCCAGCGCGTGGAACGCGCGCAGCGCACCCAGCGAATCGGTCAGGGTACGGCCGGGCACGGGGCCCAGGAACGAGGCGATCCGGCCCCGGTTGCGGGCATCGGCCATGTCGTCCGCGGTCAGCGCGAGGGACAGGCCGTCCGGGTACCGGTGCATCAGGTCCCGTGCCACGTCGATCTGTTCGAGGGTGTCGGACACCACCTGGTCGGTGCTCTGGGCCCCCTCCGGCAGCAGCGACCAGAACTGCGCGCCGACCCCGCCGGCGCGCAGCCGCGGGATGTCGGTGTCGACACCGCTGTCCGGGGTGTCGATGTCGTGGTACGGGCTCTGGCGCAGGGTCCGGACGAGGGTGTTGTGCCCGTCGGCGACGGGATGCACCGACAGCAGTGCGACGGCCCGCTCCATGGCGCTGCCCGACGCCGCGGCGGGCCCGTCCTCGGCTCCGGCGGTGCCGGGGGCGGCGGGGACGGCGGCCACGGGCACGGTGGCCGCGGTGCCCGCGGTGTGGGCGGTGGGCGCGGTGGGCGCGGGGAAAGCGACGTGCGGTTCATCCTGCAGGTCGGCCATGGCGTTCGGCTCCGGTCTCGGCGGCAGCAGGGAGAGGTGCTGCCACCGTGACACGCCGCCCGGCCCGGCCGCCCGGCGGATGTGGCGTTCGGGTGTACCCCGCACGGCGGCACTCCCGCCGCCCCCGCCACCGTCCGCCGGGACGGACGGACCGCTGCGGCTACAGCACCGCGTTGGAGGGGCCGCGGGACGCCGACAGCTCGCGCGCCACCGCCTCCGCGTCGCGCAGCGCCCGTACCGCGTTGGACCAGGTCAGCTTGGCCAGGTCGGCCCGCGACCAGCCGCGCGAGAGCAGCTCCGCGATCAGGTTGGGGTAGCCCGCCACGTCGTCCAGCCCGGCCGGGGTGAAGGCCGTGCCGTCGTAGTCGCCGCCGATGCCGATGTGGTCGACGCCGGCCACCTCGCGCATGTGGTCCAGGTGGTCGGCGACCGTGGCGGCCGTGGCCACCGGGCGCGGGCGCGCGGCCTCGAAGGCCCGGTGCAGGGCCATCGCCTCGGGCGTGGTGTCGAGGTGGTGGAAGCCGTGCGCGCGCAGGTTCTCGTCCGCCGCCAGGGTCCACTCCACCGCCGCGGGGAGGATGAACTTCGGTACGAACGTGGCCATCGCGACGCCGCCGTTGGCCGGCAGCCGCTCCAGCACGTCGTCCGGGATGTTGCGCGGGTGCTCGCACACCGCCAGCGAGGACGAGTGCGAGAAGATCACCGGCGCGGCCGAGACGGCGAGCGCGTCCCGCATCGTCGTCGCGGCGACGTGCGAGAGGTCCACGAGCATGCCGATGCGGTTCATCTCGCGGACGACCTCGCGGCCGAAGTCGCTCAGACCGCCGTGCCGGGGCTCGTCGGTCGCCGAGTCCGCCCAGTCGATCGTGTCGTTGTGCGTGAGCGTCATGTAGCGCACGCCCAGCCGGTGCAGGGCGCGCAGCGTGGCGAGCGAGTTGTTGATGGAGTGGCCGCCCTCGGCCCCCATCAGCGAGGCGATCCGGCCGTCGGCGCGGGCCGCCTCCATGTCGTCCGCCGTCAGCGCCCGCACCAGGTCGGCCGGATAGCGGTCGATCAGCTGGACGACCGCGTCGATCTGCTCCAGGGTGGCGCTGACCGCCGTGTCGCCCGCGTAGTCGGAGCGGACGTACACCGACCAGAACTGCGCGCCGACCCCGCCGGCGCGCAGCCGGGGGATGTCGGTGTGCAGCCGGCCGCTCTGGTCGCCCGCGATGTCGCGCTGCGCCAGGTCGTAGCGGACCTGCTCGCGCAGCGCCCACGGCAGGTCGTTGTGCCCGTCGACGACCGGGTGCTCGGCGAGCAGCTCCCGCGCCTCGCCCAGGCGCTGCGCGGCGCTCACTTGCCGAATCCGAAGGACTCCGCGCCCGCGACCTTCGTCCGCAGCCGCTTGCCCTTCTCGGTGGCCTGGTCGTTGAGCTCCTGCTGGAAGTCCTTCATGCGGCCGAGCAGCTCGGGGTCGTGCGCGGCCAGCATCCGTACGGCCAGCAGCCCGGCGTTGCGCGCGCCGGCGACGGAGACGGTGGCGACGGGAACCCCGGCGGGCATCTGGACGATCGACATCAGGGAGTCCATGCCGTCGAGGTACTTCAGCGGCACCGGGACGCCGATGACCGGCAGCGGGGTCACCGAGGCGAGCATGCCGGGCAGGTGGGCGGCGCCGCCGGCCCCGGCGATGATCGCCTTGAGGCCGCGCTCGGCGGCCTGCTCCCCGTACGCGACCATCTCGCGCGGCATCCGGTGCGCGGACACCACGTCGACCTCGTAGGGGATCTCGAACTCGTCCAGGGCCTTCGCGGCGGCCTCCATGACGGGCCAGTCGGAGTCCGAGCCCATGACGATGCCGATGACGGGACCTGCGGTGGAGGTGCTCATGCGGTGATCGTTCCCCTGAGGTAGCCGGCTGCGTGGCGTGCGCGTTCCAGCACATCGTCCAGGTCGTCGCCGTAGGTGTTGACGTGGCCGACCTTGCGGCCGTGCTTCACGTCCTTGCCGTACATGTGGATCTTGAGCTGGGGGTCGTGCGCCATGCAGTGCAGGTACGCCGCGTACATGTCGGGGTAGTCCCCGCCGAGCACGTTGGCCATGACCGTCCAGCGGGCCCGGGGGCGCGGGTCGCCCAGGGGGAGGTCCAGGACCGCGCGGACGTGGTTGGCGAACTGGGACGTGATCGCGCCGTCCTGGGTCCAGTGGCCGCTGTTGTGCGGGCGCATCGCCAGTTCGTTGACGAGGATCCGGCCGTCGGCGGTCTCGAACAGCTCCACGGCCAGGTGGCCGGTCACGCCGAGCTCCTTGGCGATGCGCAGGGCCAGGGCCTGGGCCTCGCCCGCCAGCTCCTCGGACAGGTCCGGGGCGGGGGCGATCACCGTGTCGCACACGCCGTCGACCTGGATCGACTCGACGACGGGGTAGGCCACGGCCTGGCCGTGCGGGGACCGGACGATGTTGGCCGCCAGCTCGCGGACGAAGTCGACCTTCTCCTCCGCCAGGACCGGCACGCCCGCCTTGAACGGGGCCTGCGCGTCCTCGGCGGCCCGGACGAACCACACGCCCTTGCCGTCGTAGCCGCCGCGCACGGTCTTGAGGATGATCGGGAAACCGCCCACCTCGTCCGCGAAGGCCGCGGCGTCCGCCGGATCGCTCACGATCCGGTGGCGGGGACTCGGGGCACCGATCGCGTCGAGCTTCGCGCGCATCACCCCCTTGTCGGCGGCGTGCATCAACGCGTCGGGCCCCGGGCGGACGGGAATGCCGTCCGCTTCCAGGGCCCGCAGGTGCTCGATGGGCACGTGCTCGTGGTCGAAGGTGATCACGTCACAGCCGCGCGCGAAGGCGCGCAGCGTCTCCAGGTCGCGATAGTCGCCGATGACGACATCGCTCACGACCTGGGCCGCCGAGTCCTGTGGGGTGTCACTGAGGAGCTTGAATCTGATGCCGAGGGGGATGCCCGCCTCGTGGGTCATGCGGGCGAGCTGTCCGCCGCCGACCATGCCGACTACCGGGAACGTCACCCCTCCAGAGTATCCGCCGGTATTCCGCCATCCGGACGTGGCCTGGCGCGAACCCGGCGAAACACCCCTCGCCCCGCCCCTGTGCGCTGCGTCGCACGCTGTGCGAAGGCGCAGACGGACCAACCGGGCGACACTTAGCATGACGGGGACGACCGCGCCTTGCTGCAGGCGCGAAAAATGACAGGAGTGAACCATCACATGAGTACGTCGCAGAACGGATCCACCCTCGAACGCGCCCGCGGTCTCATGCGGGAGGTCGCGAAGTTCGGGGCCGTCGGCGGACTCGGCGTGCTGGTCAACCTCGGCGTCTTCAACCTGATCCGGCACACGACCGACCTCCAGGTCGTCCGCGCGAGCGTCATAGCCACCGTCGTCGCCATCGCGACGAACTACCTCGGCTTCCGCTACTTCGCCTACCGGGACCGCGCCCAGTCCGGCCGCACCCGCGAGCTGACCCTGTTCGCCGTGTTCAGCGTGATCGGCCTGGTCATCGAGAACGGCGTGCTCTACACGGCCACCTACGGCCTCGGCTGGGACGGCCCGCTCGCGAGCAACGTGCTCAAGTTCATCGGAATCGGCGTCGCCACCGTCTTCCGCTTCTGGTCCTACCGGACGTGGGTCTTCAAGGCCCTGCCCGTCCCCGCGGCCGCCTCGCTGGTCGTCGAGCAGCGCACCGGCCAGGACGCCGCCCGCGCCCCCGAGCCCGCCCGCAAGTGAGCCCCGCCGGGGGTACGCCCGGGGGGCAGGACGCCCCCTAGCGGACCGTCTGCTCCGGCTCCGGCCGCTCCGGCGCCGTCCGGCTCAGGAAGAGCGCGAACACCGCGGGCTGCGTCTGCAGCAGCTCCAGCCGGCCCCCGTCGGCCTCCGCGAGGTCCCGGGCCACGGCCAGGCCGATCCCGGTGGAATTGCGGCCGCTGATCGTCCGCTCGAAGATCCGGTTGCCGAGGTCCGGCGGAACCCCCGGCCCCTCGTCCGTGACTTCCAGCACGGCCTGGTTCCCGATCACCCGGGTACGCAGCGCGACCGTGCCGCCACCGTGCATCAGCGCGTTCTCCACGAGGGTGGCCAGCACCTGCGAGACCGCGCCCGGGGTGCCGACGGCCCGCATGCCCGTCTTGCCGGAGCGCACGATGGCCCGGCCCGCGCTGCGGTAGGCCGGCCGCCACTCCTCCACCTGCTGTTTGACGACCTCGTCCAGGTCGAAGGGGACCGCCGAGCCCGTCCGCGGGTCCCGCGAGTTCGTCAGCAGCCGCTCGACCACGTCCGTGAGCCGCTCCACCTGGGTCAGGGCGATGCTCGCCTCCTCCCGCACCGTCTCCAGGTCGTCGGTGACCGTGATCTCCTCCAGCCGCATCGACAGGGCCGTGAGGGGGGTGCGCAGCTGGTGGGAGGCGTCCGCGGCCAGGCGCCGCTCGGCGGTCAGCATCCGGGCGATCCGCTCCGCGCTGGAGTCCAGCACGTCCGCGACCCGGTCCAGCTCGGGAACCCCGTACCGCTTGTGCCGGGGGCGCGGGTCGCCGGAGCCCAGCCGCTCGGC
Source organism: Streptomyces sp. NPDC059456 (assembly GCF_042750055.1). Taxonomy (NCBI): domain Bacteria; kingdom Bacillati; phylum Actinomycetota; class Actinomycetes; order Kitasatosporales; family Streptomycetaceae; genus Streptomyces; species Streptomyces sp. NPDC059456. The sequence goes on along the minus strand of NZ_JBHYVA010000220.1, from coordinate 3,260 downwards.
CGTCTCGGCCAGGTCGGTGAGCGGGGAGGCCAGCCGGTTGGCCTGCCGTACGGCGAGCAGGACGGCCGCCACGACGGCGAGCAGCGCCACCGCGCCGACCACGGCCAGGGTCCGCCCGACCTCCCGGGTCACCGTGGAGCGGGACTCCTCGACGACCACGGTCTCGCCCTGCTCCCCCTTGGCGGTGCCGCGGATCACGCTGTCGGGGATCCGGTCGCCGACCTCCACGGGCGGCTGTCCGGGGACGGTGATCCGGGCGTATCCGCCCACGTCCAGCTGCTCGGCGAGGGCCTCGGCGTCGATGGGCTTGCGTTCCAGGACGCTCGACTCGACGATGCCCACCAGGCGCAGCGCCTCGGACTCGATGCGGTCCTGGGCACTGCTGGTGATCGTCCGGGTCTCGACGATCACCAGGGAGACCCCGAAGACGGCGATCACGACGAGCACCACGGCGAGCGTGGAGTTGATCAGGCGGCGGCGCATGGTCCGGGAGGCCGCTCAGCTCTTCTCGAAGCGGAAGCCGACCCCGCGGACGGTGGCGATGTAGCGCGGGTTCGCGGCGTCGTCGCCGAGCTTCTTGCGCAGCCAGGAGATGTGCATGTCGAGGGTCTTGGTGGAGGACCACCAGGTGGTGTCCCAGACCTCGCGCATCAGCTGGTCGCGGGTGACGACCCGGCCGGCGTCGCGGACCAGGACCCGCAGCAGGTCGAACTCCTTGGCCGTGAGCTGGAGCTCTTCCTCGCCCATCCAGGCGCGGTGCGATTCGACGTCGATCCGCACGCCGTGGGTGGCGGGGGCCTGGGTGGCGTCGCCCGCGCCGCGCCGCAGCAGGGCCCGGACCCGGGCCAGCAGCTCGGCGAGGCGGAAGGGCTTGGTCACGTAGTCGTCGGCGCCGGCGTCCAGGCCGACGACCGTGTCGACCTCGTCCGCCCGGGCGGTGAGTACGAGGATGGGGAAGCCGTGGCCCTCGGCGCGCAGCCGGCGGGCGACTTCGAGTCCGTCCATGCCCGGCAGGCCCAGGTCCAGGACGACGAGGTCGACGCCGCCCTGGAGGCCTGCGTCCAGGGCGGTGGGGCCGTCCTCCCGGACCTCGACCTCGTACCCTTCCCGGCGCAGGGCGCGGGCCAGGGGCTCCGAGATGGATGCGTCGTCCTCGGCGAGCAGTACACGCGTCATGTGGGTGATGGTAGTCCGCGGCGGGTCAAAGCAGGGGCGCGCCCGCACACCCCTGCCGATCTGGTCTTATGACAGGAGGCGGCCTTCGAATGTGGCGAAACGGTTCCCGGCGCGCCTGTGATCCATCTCTCAAGTCCTTTCATATGCCGCAGTGTCGTGTCGTATGGTGGCGAGACGCCTGATGCACTACCTCTGAGACCTTTGCGCCGAAAAGCGAGCCGAAGGTCTCGATTCTGTCCGGATCGATCAGGGGGTCTTGACGACTCGCCTCATCGCATCCGGTGACAGTGAATGACCTGTGGGCCGGGCCCCCGCGCGCGAAGCTGCGCGTCGGGGCGTGGATCCCGGTTACGAATGTCCCCTGCCCCCCTCCTCCTCGGACGGGGGCAGACCCCTGGGCGTGGGGTGGGACACCGTCGCCGGTGCCGGCCACCCCCCACCCGGGCGCTGTTCCGCTCACGAAGCGAAGCGTCCCGAGCAAGCAAGGATCGACCATGGCTTCCAGCCTGACGAAGGCTTCGGCGGATCCGTCCGCCGAGAAGACCTTCTTCGGCCACCCCCGTGGCCTGGCCACTCTGTTCATGACCGAGATGTGGGAGCGCTTCTCCTACTACGGCATGCGTGCACTGCTGGTGTACTACCTGGTCTCGGGCGGCGCCGACGCCGCGACGGGCAGCCAGGGTGGCGGTCTGGCCATGACCGCGGCCACGACCACGGCCATCTACTCCGTGTACGTCTCCATGGTCTACCTGATGGCCATGCCGGGCGGCTGGTTCGGTGACCGTGTCTGGGGCGCCCGCAAGACGGTCGCCATCGCCGGTTTCGTGATCATGGCCGGTCACCTGTCGCTGGCCGTTCCCGGCCAGGCGATGTTCTTCGTCGGTCTGATCCTGGTCGCGGCGGGCTCCGGTCTGCTGAAGGCCAACATCTCCACGATGGTCGGCCACCTGTACGACGGCCCCGAGGACCCGCGCCGTGACGGTGGCTTCACCCTCTTCTACGTCGGCATCAACCTCGGCGCCTTCGTCGCCCCGCTCGTCGTCGGCACGGTCGGCAAGGAGCACAACTGGCACCTGGGCTTCGCCCTGGCCGCCCTCGGCATGGGCCTGGGTCTGACCCAGTTCCTGCTCGGCACCAAGCACCTGAGCCCGAAGAGCAGCGTGGTCCCGAACCCGCTGTCCGCGCAGGAGCGCAAGGCCGTCCTCACGAAGCTCGTCTTCGCGGTCCTGGGTGTCGCCGTCTTCTACGGCGCCGTGGTCGCCCTCGGTGCCTACACGCTGAACTGGGCCCTGGTCCCGCTGACGCTGGCCGGTCTGTTCATCCCGATCGCCGTCCTGGCCCGCATCAAGCGCGACAAGGACCTGTCGGGCGCCGAGCAGTCGAAGATGACCGCGTACATCTGGTTCTTCATCGCGGCCGCCGTCTTCTGGATGATCTACGACCAGGGTGGCTCCACGCTGTCCCTGTTCGCGGACGACAAGACCGCCGGCACCATGTTCGGCTTCGACTTCTCGGCCACCTGGTACCAGTCGCTGAACCCGCTGTTCGTGATGGCGCTGGCTCCGGTCTTCGCCTGGCTGTGGCTGTGGCTGGCCCGCAAGAACCAGGAGCCGAACACCATCGTGAAGTTCGCGATGGGCCTGGTCCTGATCGGTGCCTCGTTCTTCGTCTTCATCGTCCCGATGGGCATGGCGACGGGCGACACCAAGGTCTCCCCGATGTGGCTCGTCTCGATCTACATGATCCAGACCATCGGTGAGCTGTGCGTCTCCCCGGTCGGCCTCTCGGTCACCACGAAGATGGCGCCGCAGAAGTACGCCTCCCAGATGATGGGTGTCTGGTTCCTCGCGGTCACCGCCGGTGACTGCATCACCAGCCTCCTGTCCATCGGCGGCGTCGACCTGAACGGCACCTGGGTGATCGGCTTCCAGGCCGCCGCCGCGGCCCTGGCCGGCCTCGCGGTCTACACGTACCGCAAGAAGGTCCAGACGCTGATGGGCGACGTGCACTGATGCACTTACCCTCCCGCGCACGCGCACGGCGGGGGGGGGGGGCGCCCCCCCCGGGGGGGGGCGCCCCGCGCC
>NZ_JBHYVA010000219.1:0-11883 GCF_042750055.1 Streptomyces sp. NPDC059456 | reverse complement strand
CACCGAACCCGCGCCCCGCCCTCCTCCGTGACCGCCTCAGGAAGCCGTCGGCGGCGTCGACCCGCCGGGGGCGTCCTTGTGTGCGATCTTGCCCAGGGCGTCCTTCGCCTTGCTCGTACCGGTCTCGATCTTGCCGTGGTACTTGCCCTTGGTCTTGGAGTCCACGGCCTGGGCCATCTTGTCGAGGTTCTGGCCGATCCTGCCCTCGTGCTGCTGCGCGAGATCGCCGACCTTGTCCTTCGCCGGAGCGAGCTTGGCCTTCAGAGTGTCCAGCAGGCCCATGGGTCACCTTCCAGTGGCGGTGGCTACGTACGGGCGCTCTCGCCGGCCTCGCTGTCCGCGGCGGCCTCCGCCGACTGCTGCTTCGGGATCTCCACGGCTTCCGCCGCAGGAGCCTCCGTCGCCGCCGGCTCGGCCTCGGCACCGGTCCGGGCGACCGCAGCCTCGGACTCCGCGGTCACGTCCCCGGACGCGACTTCCGCGGTCGCACCTTCGCCCTTACGACGAAAAAACCGACCAAAAACGCCCATGTCTACTCCCATAACGTTACTCGTGCGGGTGAAGTTCCGCCTTGTGCGGCCCGGCCTCCGCCGGGCTTACGCCCGGCGCAACCCCGCCAGGGCAACGACCCCGCCGGCGCCCCGTCACGTAACTCGATCGGGTACATGCAGCAACGTTTGCGAGACTGGGGCGGTGAGGAATGCAGCCCCCGCCCCGCGGGTCATCGCCGTCGTCGGTCCCACCGCGGCCGGAAAGTCCGATCTGGGCGTAGCCCTGGCCCGTCATTTCGACGGCGAAGTCGTCAACGCCGACTCCATGCAGCTGTACCGGGGGATGGACATCGGCACCGCCAAGCTGACGACCGAGGAGCGCGGCGGAGTCCCGCACCACCTCCTCGACATCTGGGACGTGACCGAGACCGCGAGCGTCGCCGAGTACCAGCGGCTGGCCCGCGCAGAGATCGACAAGCTGCTCGCCCAGGGGCGTACGCCCGTCCTCGTCGGCGGATCGGGCCTGTACGTGCGCGGCGCCCTCGACGCCATGGAGTTCCCCGGCACGGACCCCGAGGTCCGGGCCCGGCTGGAGGCGGAGGTCACGCTGCGCGGCCCCGGAGCCCTGCACGCCCGCCTGGCCGCCGCCGACCCGGCCGCCGCCCAGGCGATCCTGCCCAGCAACGGCCGCCGCATCGTCCGCGCCCTGGAGGTCATCGAGATCACCGGGAAGCCGTTCACCGCCAACCTGCCCGGTCACGAGTCCGTCTACGACACCGTGCAGATCGGCGTCGACGTGGCCCGGCCTGAGCTCGACGAGCGGATCGCGCTGCGCGTGGACCGGATGTGGGAGGCCGGGCTGGTGGACGAGGTCCGCGCGCTGGAAGCCCGGGGCCTGCGCGACGGAATCACCGCTTCCAGGGCGCTCGGCTACCAGCAGGTGCTCGCCGCCCTCGCCGGCGAGTGCACGCAGGACGAGGCCCGGGCCGAGACCGTCCGGGCGACCAAGCGCTTCGCCCGCCGCCAGGACTCCTGGTTCCGCAGGGACCCCCGCGTGCACTGGCTCAGCGGCGCCGTCGCCGACCGGGGGGAACTCCTCGGACTTGCGCAGTCGTTGGTCGAACGAGCGGTCACAGCCTGATCACGTGATGGCATCGGGACGCCCCGTGCGCCCGTTCGGGGCCCCGAGCCGTGCCATCATCAAATTCCGCGGGTGCGGTCACCGGCGGTGAACAACGGCGTACGAAGTCCGAGTGGGGAGGGCGCGTGGCGATGGAGGCCGGCCCTCGCGACACCGGGCAGGACGGCACGAGGCAGGGAACGGACCCGAAGCTCTGGGGGCACCAGCCCCCGGTCGCGCCGGGAGAGGTTCCCGAGCCCGAGGCCCTCGGCCTGCCCGCCGATCCGGCGCGGCTGACCCCCGACGGCCCGGACGTACCGGACACCGCCGAGGCGGAGGCGGCCGCCGGTCCCGAGTTCGAGGTCGAGCTGCGCCCGCAGCGCCGCCTGCGGATCTGGCAGATCGCCCCGATCGTGATGCTGGCCGCGGCCGGCTCCCTGATGTTCGCCTTCCCCCTCGCGTTCGAGTTCGGCGACGGCGGAGCCGTGGTCGCCATGCTCGGCTTCCTCATCTGCTGCTGCGCCGGCGGCTGGGGGATGATGGCCGCGCGCCGCGTCGGCTACACCTGGCCCGGGCTCCCGCCCCGCGGCAGCGGCCGCCGCCCCGACTGGCGCATGGCCGGGCTGTACGCCCTGGTCGCGCTGGCCGTCGTGGCCCTCGCCGTGTACCGCGTCGCACGGCTCCGGTAGACGCCGCCGACCTGCACGGACACCCGCTCGGTACCATGGCCGGGTGACGCAGACGAGCCTCTCCTTCCTCAAGGGCCACGGCACCGAGAACGACTTCGTGATCGTCCCGGACCCGGACAACGCCGTCGACCTGCCCGCGACCGCCGTCGCGAAGCTCTGTGACCGGCGCGCCGGCATCGGCGCCGACGGCGTCCTGCACGTCGTCCGGTCCGCCGCGCACCCCGAGGCCGCCCACATGGCCGACGAGGCCGAGTGGTTCATGGACTACCGCAACAGCGACGGCTCCATCGCCGAGATGTGCGGCAACGGCGTCCGCGTCTTCGCCCGCTACCTCCAGTACGCCGGCCACGTCGAGCCCGGCGACCTCGCCGTCGCCACCCGCGGCGGCGTCAAGCGCGTGCACCTCGACAAGAGCGGCGACGTGACCGTCTCCATGGGCCGCGCCGTCCTCCCCGAGGAGCAGGTCACCGTGACGGTCGACGACCGCGCCTGGCCCGCCCGCAACGTCAACATGGGGAACCCGCACGCCGTCGCGTTCGTCGACAGCCTGGACCACGCCGGAAAGCTGCTCGACCCGCCCCCGTTCAGCCCGGCCGAGGTGTACCCGACGGGTGTCAACGTGGAGTTCGTCGTCGACCGCGGCCCCCGCCACGTCGCCATGCGCGTCCACGAGCGCGGCTCCGGCGAGACCCGCTCCTGCGGCACCGGCGCCTGCGCCGTCGCCGTGGCCGCCATCCGCCGCGACGGCGTCGACCCGGCCGTCACCGGCGAGCCCGTCACGTACACCGTCGACCTCCCCGGCGGCACCCTGCTCATCACCGAACACCCCGACGGCCGGATCGACATGACCGGACCGGCCGTCATCGTCGCCGCGGGCGAGTTCGACGCGGCCTGGCTCACCGAAACGGCTTTCGGCTGAAGCTTCCCTCTAATGGGTGATCCGTTTCACGCTGAGCGAGAGGCGGACTGCGCCACGTGGTGGGGTCGGTAGCATCAGGCACCGGCCCTGAGGGCTCACCCCATGCCCGCCACCGCCGGTCGAAGCCGCCGGAGGTGCCCATGAGTGCAGAGGCCACGAACCCCGAAGCACGCCCCGAAGCGCGCCCCGAACTCCGCAGACGAGGCCGGACCCGCCTTGACCTGCGACGACTCGGGCGCGCGGCCCTTCTCGGGCCCACATCCCGAGACCGGCTCCCCGATGCCATCGGCCACGTCGCCGAGGCGCACCGCGCCCATCACCCGGACGCGGACCTGTCCCTCCTGCGCCGCGCGTACGTGCTCGCGGAGTCCTCGCACCGCGGCCAGATGCGCAAAAGCGGTGAGCCGTACATCACACATCCGCTCGCCGTCACCCTGATCCTCGCCGAACTCGGCGCCGAGACAACCACCTTGACGGCCTCTCTGCTCCACGACACCGTCGAGGACACCGAGGTGACCCTCGATCAGGTCCGCGCCGAATTCGGCGACGAGGTCGCCTTCATCGTCGACGGCGTCACCAAGGTCGAGAAGATCGACTACGGGGCCGCCGCCGAACCCGAGACCTTCCGCAAGATGCTCGTCGCCACCGGCAACGACGTCCGCGTCATGTCCATCAAACTCGCCGACCGGCTGCACAACATGCGCACCCTCGGCGTGATGCGCCCCGAGAAACAGGCGCGCATCGCCAAGGTCACCCGGGACGTCCTGATCCCGCTCGCCGAACGGCTCGGCGTCCAGGCCCTCAAGACCGAGCTGGAAGACCTCGTCTTCGCGATCCTGCACCCCGAGGAGTACGAGCACACCCGCGCGCTCATCGCGGCCCACGCCGGGGAGAGCGACCCGCTGCCCGCCATCGCCGACTCCGTGCGCGGCGTGCTGCGGGAGGCCGGCATCGCCGCCGAGGTCGTCGTACGGCCCCGGCACTTCGTCTCCGTGCACCGGATCTCCCGCACGCGCGGCGAACTGCGCGGCTCCGACTTCGGCCGCGTCCTCGTCCTCGTCGGCGAGAACGCCGACTGCTACGCCGTGCTGGGCGAGCTGCACACCTGCTTCACCCCGGTCGTCTCGGAGTTCAAGGACTTCGTCGCCGCCCCCAAGTTCAACCTCTACCAGTCGCTGCACACCGCCGTCGCCACGCCCGAGGGGTACGTGGCCGAAGTCATCGTCCGCACCCGCCAGATGCACCGGGTCGCCGAAGCCGGCGTGGTCGCCCTCGGCAACCCGTACGCCACCGCCCCCGCGGACCCCGGATCCCCGGCCGACCCCGCCGACTGCGACGAGGAGCGGGTCGACCCGACCCGGCCCGGCTGGCTCTCGCGCCTCCTCGACTGGCAGCAGTCCGCACCCGACCCCGACACCTTCTGGAGCGTGCTGCGCGCCGAGCTCGCACAGGACCGGGAGATCACCGTCTTCCGCGCCGACGGCGGAGCCCCCGGCACGATCAGCCTGCCCGCCGGCGCCAGCTGTATCGACGCCGCCTACGCGCAGTACGGCGAGGCGGCCCACGGCTGTATCGGCGCCCGGGTCAACGGGCGCCTCACCTCACTGTCCTCCCGGCTGTCCGACGGTGACACCGTCCAGCTGCTGCTCGCCCAGGACGCCTCCTCCGGTCCCGCCGCCGACTGGCTGGAGCACGCCAAGACCCCGGCCGCCCGGATCGCCATCGGCAGCTGGCTCCAGGCCCATCCCGACTCGGCGAACCCCACCACCACCCCGGCCCGGGCACCGCTGTCGGTGGTCGGCGCCCGCGGTGGCGGCGGCAATGCCGTCGTCGACCTGCCGGACGCCACCGTACGGCTGGCCGGCTGCTGCACGCCCGTACCGCCGGACGCCGTCGCCGGGTTCGTCGTACGGGGCGGGGCCGTCACCGTCCACCGCATCCACTGCGCGTCGGTGGCCCAGATGCGCGCGCTGGGCCGGACCTCCGTCGCCGTGCACTGGCGGGCCACGGCGGACTGCCGGGTCACCCTGCTCGCCGAATCGTTCGGCCGCCCGCACCTGCTGGCCGACCTGACCGAGGCCATCGCCCGCGAAGGGGTCGAAGTGGTCTCCGCGACCGTGGAACCGCCCGTCGAACAGCGGGTCCGCCACACGTACACCCTGCAACTGCCCGACGCGACCGGACTGCCCGCCCTGATGCGGGCGATGCGGGACGTGCCCGGCGTCTACGACGTGCGCCGGGCCTGAGGGCCGGCCCTCAGGGGATCGGCCGCGCGGCGCTCCCCGGCTGGGCCGGGCGCTGCCGGAAGGTCCCGTTCGGGTGGAACCGTCGCGCGCCGTACCCGGGCACGCGTCGGGCGCTGGTAGCGGTGGGGGATGCAGCTCTCCTCCCCGCGCCTGCGCGCCGCCCTGCTCGCCGCGGCCTCCCTCACCCTGGTCGCCGCCGTGCTGCCCCCGCCGAAGCCGCTGGGCATCGGCGACACGCTGTTCCCGCAGCTCGGGAACCCCGGGTACGACGTCCTCACGTACGACCTGTCCTTCACGTACAAGGACAACAAGAGCCCGCTGGACGCGGTCACCGTCATCGACGCCCGCGCCCTGGAGCCGCTGGAGCGGATCAACCTCGACTTCACCCACGGAACGGTGGCGTCCGCCCAGGTCAACGGCGAGGCGGCGCGCTTCGAGAGCGCAGGGGAGGACCTCGTGCTCACCCCGGCGAGGCCGGTCACGCCGAACGCGCCGCTCCACATCGAGATCCGGCACACCAGCGACCCGCGCGGCATCGCCGACGGGGGCTGGGTGCCCACCGAGGACGGCCTGGCCATGGCCAACCAGGCCGACGCCGCCCACCGGGTCTTCCCGTGCAACGACCACCCGTCGGACAAGGCGTACTTCACCTTCCGGATCACCGCCCCGGCCGGTCTCACCGCCGTGGCCAACGGGGTGCCCGGCACCCTCCCGGCTCCCCGCGCCGCCGGCGCGACGACGTGGACGTACCGGACCCTGCACCCCATGGCCACCGAGCTCGCCCAGGTCTCGATCGGCTCCTCGGCCGTGGTCGGGGGCACCGGCCCGCACGGCCTGCCCCTGCGCAGCGTGGTCCCGGCCGCCGACCGCGAGCGGCTGGAACCCTGGCTGAAGAAGACCGCCGGGCACGTCCGGTGGATGGAGCAGCGCGTCGGCCGCTACCCCTTCGAGAACTACGGGGTGCTGATCGCGCGGGCGAAGACCGGGTTCGAACTGGAGACGCAGACCCTCTCGCTCTTCGAGAACGGCCTGTTCTCCGGTGAGGGCTACCCCGAGTGGTACGTCGAGGCCGTCATGGTCCACGAGCTCGCCCACCAGTGGTTCGGCGACAGCGTCACCCCGCGCACCTGGTCCGACCTGTGGCTGAACGAGGGGCACGCCACCTGGTACGAGGCCCTGTACGCGGACGGCCTCGGCAAGTACTCCCTGGAGCGGCGCATGCGCGAGGCGTACCAGCGCTCCGACCAGTGGCGGGCGGCCGGCGGCCCCCCGGCCGCCCCCAAGCCCGCCGCCCCCGGGGAGAAGATCGGACTGTTCCGCCCGGTGGTCTACGACGGAGCGGCGCTGGTGCTGTACGCGCTGCGCCAGGAGATCGGCGAGAAGGCCTTCGACGTCGTCGAGCGGCGCTGGGTGGCCGAGCACCGGGACGCGACGGCCGGCACCTCGGACTTCGTACGCCTGGCCTCGGAGGTGGCCGGACGGGACCTGGAGGCCTTCCTGGAGCCCTGGCTGTACGGGAAGACGACCCCGGCGATGCCCGGGCACCCGGAGTGGGGCGGCCCGAAAAGCGTGTGACCGGCGGGGAACGGGCATGTCACCATCGACGGGGCCGCACGCCGGGGGAATCTCCCGGCGATGTGACACGTTGGACGTGACAGTGTTATGTCACTGTCACGCCCGGCCCCGGCCGCGCGCGACACGGCCGCATTCGATATCGACGTAAGGATCCAATGACCTCCTCTTCCTCCCCTTCCCAGGACGCGCGGGACGCACGGGACGTGCAGGACTCGCAGAGCTTCACCGAGAGCCTCCGGGCCGACGCCCTGATGGAAGAGGACGTCGCCTGGAGCCACGAGGTCGACGGAGACCGCGACGGCGATCAGTTCGAGCGCTCCGAGCGCGCGGCACTGCGCCGTGTGGCCGGCCTCTCCACCGAGCTCGAAGACGTCACCGAGGTCGAGTACCGGCAGCTGCGCCTGGAGCGCGTCGTGCTGGTGGGCGTCTGGACCTCCGGAACGGTGCAGGACGCCGAGAACTCCCTCGCGGAGCTCGCCGCCCTCGCCGAGACGGCGGGCGCCCTCGTGCTCGACGGCGTCATCCAGCGCCGTGACAAGCCGGACCCGGCCACCTTCATCGGCTCGGGCAAGGCCCGCGAACTGCGCGACATCGTCGTCGAGACCGGCGCCGACACCGTCGTCTGCGACGGTGAGCTCAGCCCCGGCCAGCTCATCGCCCTCGAAGACGTCGTCAAGGTCAAGGTGGTCGACCGGACCGCCCTGATCCTCGACATCTTCGCCCAGCACGCCAAGTCCCGAGAGGGCAAGGCACAGGTCGCCCTCGCGCAGATGCAGTACATGCTGCCGCGCCTGCGCGGCTGGGGTCAGTCGCTGTCCCGGCAGATGGGCGGCGGCGGCGGTGGCGGCATGGCCACCCGAGGCCCCGGTGAGACCAAGATCGAGACCGACCGGCGCCGGATCCGCGAGAAGATGGCGAAGATGCGCCGGGAGATCGCGGACATGAAGACCGGCCGCGACATCAAGCGGCAGGAACGGCGCCGCAACAAGGTGCCCTCGGTCGCCATCGCCGGATACACCAACGCCGGCAAGTCCTCGCTGCTCAACCGCCTCACGGGCGCGGGCGTGCTGGTGGAGAACGCACTGTTCGCCACTCTCGACCCGACCGTGCGCCGGGCCGAGACGCCCAGCGGCCGGATCTACACCCTGGCCGACACCGTCGGCTTCGTCCGGCACCTGCCCCACCACCTGGTCGAGGCGTTCCGCTCCACGATGGAGGAGGTCGGCGACTCCGACCTCATCCTGCACATCGTGGACGGTTCGCACCCGGCCCCGGAGGAGCAGCTGGCGGCCGTGCGCGAGGTCATCCGCGAGGTCGGCGCGGTCAACGTGCCCGAGATCGTGGTGATCAACAAGGCCGACGCCGCGGACCCGCTCGTACTCCAGCGGCTGCTGCGGATCGAGCGGCACTCCATCGCCGTCTCGGCGCGCACGGGGCAGGGCATCGAGGAGCTCCTCGGGCTCATCGACTCCGAACTGCCGCGCCCCGAGGTCGAGGTCGAGGCTCTCGTGCCGTACACGCACGGCTCGCTCGTCGCCCGGGCGCACGCCGAGGGCGAGGTGATCTCCGAGGAGCACACCCCGGAGGGCACCCTGCTGAAGGTCCGGGTCCACCAGGAACTCGCGGCGGATCTGGCGCCGTACGTGCCGGCGAAGCGGTAACGCACGACGCTCCGCACACGACCGAGGGCCCCCTGCCGTGCAGGGGGCCCTCGGTCGTGTACCCGTCCCGGTGGACGGGTCGTCCACCGGCAGGGGCCTACCTGAACTTGGCGCTCACCGCGTCGAAGACGCCCTTGGCCTCCGGGCCCAGCCGGGGCCCGGCCAGCCAGCCAGCCTTGGCGGGGCCGATCGAGGTGTTCGACACCAGCGCCGGCTTGCCGTCACTGCCCGTGGCCACCCAGCCGCCGCCGGACGAGCCACCGGTCATCGTGCAGCCGATGCGGTACATCACCGGCGCGTTCGCCGCCAGCGACAGCCGGCCCGGCCTGTCGGTGCACTGGAAGGCCTTCTGGCCGTCGAACGGGGCCGCCGCCGGGTAGCCCGTCGCCGTGATGCCCGCGACCTTCGGCACCGCCGGAGCGTTGAACTCCACCGGGAGCGCCGAACCGACCGTCTCCTCCAGGGACTTGCCGGTGCTCTTCTCCGGCGTCACGTGCAGGACCGCGAAGTCGTACGGGGCGCCCGCGCCGCCGGTCGGGCCGCCGTTCGCGATCCACTGGTCGGAGGTCTGCGCCCAGTCGCTCCACCACACGCCGTACGGGGCCACCTGGTCGCGCGGAGCGCCCTTGAGCTGGGCCGCCGGCTTGGCCGCGTTGTTGTACGAGGGGACGAAGGCGATGTTGCGGTACCAGCCGCCGGACTTGCCCGCGTGCACGCAGTGACCGGCCGTCCAGACCATGTTGGACTTGCCCGGGTGGGCCGGATCCTTGACCACGGTGGCCGAGCAGACCATCGAGCCCTCGGGACCGTCGAAGAACACCTTGCCGGACACCGGAACGGTCGTGTGGTACGGCGCGTTGGCCGCCCTGGCCTGCACCGGAACCGGGGTCGGGTCCGTGACGCCCTGGTCCTTGCCGGCGTCCGGGTCGACCGCCGGGGACTGCGGGGTCTTGTCGGCCTCACGCATCCGGTCCGGATCCCACAGACCGTCGATGATCGGGTTGATGTAGTCGCCCGCCTCGCGCAGCCAGTCCTCGCGCTTCCAGTTCTTCCACGCACCCCCCTTCCACTTCTCCATGTCGATGCCGTGCTGCTTGAGCTGCTCCTTGAGCTGGTCCGGGATCTTGATCGTCCCGTCGTCTCCGGTGGGGAGGCTCACTGCCGCGGTCGGCTTGGCGTCGCCGCCGGCCTCCCCGTCGCCGGGTCCGCAGGCCGCGGCGGTCATGGCGAGTGCCGCCGCGCACAGGATCGCGGTGACCGGTCGGTTCGGTCGCATGTCGTGAATCCCCCTGGTGATTCTGGGCGTCAGACGCGGTGCAGTTGAGGTACACGGGACACGCGAGGTGCGTGCCGCCGAGTGCAGCACCCCACTATGCCGCTGTCGTTGGGGACGGCACAGCCCGGGGCTGCGGTTCCGGAACCTCACGAAGCAGCGCACTCGGGGAGCAGAACAAGGATCTTGGGTCCACCCGTGATCCGCCGCCGTCACCGTCGTTGGTACGTACGGGGGACGGGGGAGCAGCGTTCATGTTCGAGGCGCAATCCGGTGGAGCAGTCCGGTGAGGCAGTCCGTGCGGGAGGTCCGACAGTCGTGGCTTTGACCGAGCAGGGCGCGGCCGCCGCGCCGGTTCCGCCGCCGGGCGCGCAGGCCCCGCCGGTTCCGGCTCAGGGCTCTCAGGACGCGGAGCCGTCAGCGTCGCCGTCGCGGTCACCGTCGCCTGAGGAGCCTCAGCCACTTCAGGTGCCGGCGCAGGGGGGCAGGGGAGCGGGGGTCGGCGGTCCGACCGGCGGGGCCGGCACGGCCGGCGTGGAGGGCATCCTGCGCCGGCAGGCGATGCGCGAGTCCGCCGCCCGTACGTACGCGCGCTCGCTGCCCATCGTCCCCGTGCGCGCCCGCGGCATGACCATCGAGGGCGCTGACGGGCGGCGCTACCTGGACTGCCTCTCCGGAGCCGGCACCCTCGCACTGGGGCACAACCACCCCGTGGTGCTCGAAGCCGTCCGGGGCGTCCTCGACTCCGGGGCCCCGCTGCACGTCCTGGACCTCGCGACCCCGGTCAAGGACGCCTTCACCACCGAGCTGTTCGCCTGCCTCCCGCCGGAACTGGCCGCCGACGCCCGCATCCAGTTCTGCGGCCCCGCCGGCACGGACGCGGTGGAGGCCGCGCTCAAGCTGGTCCGCACCGCCACCGGGCGGGCGGGACTGCTGGCCTTCACCGGGGCGTACCACGGGATGACCGCCGGGGCGCTGGGCGCCTCGGGCGGAGCACCGGACGTACGGGTGACCCGGCTGCCGTTCCCGCAGGACCACCGCTGCCCGTTCGGAGTCGGCGGCGCCGAGGGCGCCCGGCTGGGAGCCCGGTGGACCGAGAGCCTGCTGGACGACCCCAAGGGCGGGGTGCCGACGCCCGCCGCGATGATCGTCGAGCCGGTGCAGGGCGAGGGCGGGGTCCTCCCGGCCCCGGACGCATGGCTGCGCCGGATGCGCGAGATCACCCAGGCCCGGGGGATCCCGCTGATCGCCGACGAGGTCCAGACCGGCGTCGGCCGCACCGGCGCCTTCTGGGGCGTTGACCACGCCGGAGTGGTGCCGGACGTGATGGTCCTGTCCAAGGCCATCGGCGGCAGCCTCCCGCTGGCGGTGATCGTGTACCGGTCGGACCTGGACGTCTGGGCCCCGGGGGCCCACGCCGGCACCTTCCGGGGCAACCAGCTGGCGATGGCGGCCGGGACGGCGACCCTTGCCCACGTACGGGAGAACCGTCTCGCCGAGCGCGCCGCAGTCCTGGGCGAGCGGATTCTGACGGCGCTCCGCGGCCTGGCCGCCGCCCACCCGTGCATCGGGGACGTCCGGGGCCGCGGCCTGATGATCGGCGTCGAACTGGTCGACCCCCACACCGGGGCGGCGGCGCAGGCCCTGGCCGCGGCCGTGCGCCAGGAGTGCCTGAACCGCGGCCTGATCGTCGAACTCGGCGGCCGTCACTCCAGCGTCGTCCGCCTCCTGCCCCCGCTGACCATCACCGACGAGCAGGCCTCCGCCGTTCTCGACCGTCTGGCCGACGCCATCCCCGCCGCCGCCTCAGCCTGCCGGCCCCACTGACTGCAAGGACCCGCGATGCCCGACTCCCAGCACCCCGCCACCCACGCCCCGACCACTCCGTGGCGGGCGGGCGGCAGCCCAC
>NZ_JBHYVA010000218.1:0-11974 GCF_042750055.1 Streptomyces sp. NPDC059456 | reverse complement strand
TTGGTGTGCGCCCTTGCCACCCCCTCGCGCCCGCGCGCCCCCCCCCCGCCCCCCGGGGAGCCGGGGGTGCAGTATGCGCAGTGCCGTCGAGACCGGGGCGAAGGGAAGGCCCTCCGCCCCGATCTCCACACAGCCCCCGACGGCCACGACCGCGCCGCGGCGGGCCGCCTCGGCGATGAACTCCTCGGTGAGGCGGGTCTTTCCGACGCCGGCCTCGCCCCCGATGAGCATGGCCTGGGGCTCCCGGCCCGCTGCGCGGGCCAGTGCGTCGGTGAGTACGGCCAGTTCGTCGGCTCGGCCGACGAACACCGGGCTGACAGATCTGGTCTCCACGTCGCCGAGCATCGCACAGGAGTCCTGGCCGGCGGCACTCGTTATCGGTGCGCTTCTCATCACGCGTCAGTCCGCACGCTTCGTGCCGCGGGTCACGCGGCGCGGGTGAACCGGCTCCGCTGCCCGCTCACCGGCCCTTCGGGTTCCTGGCTGCGCGAGGAGGCGCGGTGCGCCTTCCTGGCCTCCCGGACGAGGCGGTACTCCTTGGCCTCGCGGATGAGTTCGGCACTGCGGGCGACGGCGATCTCGTACTGGAACATCTCGACTCCTGGGTTCGCGTTTCTCGGGCACCTCGTTCGGTGTGGTCCAAGATTCGCGGCCCAGGGGGTGCCGGCGCATCGGGCGCATGCCGCATCTGCGCGGGGCGGGGGTCCTTAGGCCGGGGCCGGTCCGGCCCGGGTGGGGCCGCACGTGCCTAGGAGGGGGTCCTAGGCAGTCGGGCGGAGGTCCTAGGCGGCCTTCGGGAGGGGAGCCAGGATGTCGAAGTACATGAGGCCGAAGAGCAGTACGCCCAGGGCGCCGAGTGCGACGGCGGCCCAGGAGACGGCGCGGACCCAGGCCGGGAGGGTGCGGCCGGGGGCGCCGAAGGCGGGGCGGGCCAGCACGAAGACGGCGAGGAGCAGGGCCAGGGTCGACAGGACGCCGTTGACGAGGGCGGTGAGGTGCCAGGCGTCGCCGTACAGGGCCTCGATCTTGGCCTCGGTGGTGGCGGCGTTGACCGACTCGATCTGGCCCACGAGGGTCTGGCGCTCCGCGAAGACGCGCGAGACCCAGCTGCCGCTGAGGGCGACGAGCCCGAGACCGGCCGCGACGACGGCGGAGGCCGCGGCGCCGACGCCCTCGGACTGCTTCCCGGTGTCGTCGAGCTCGTCGAGGAGGGCGTCCTCGTCCAGGTCCTCGTCGGAGAGGTCGGACTCGGAGGCCTCAGGGGCCTCGGCGGTCTCGGCGGCGGTGTCCTTGCGGTCGGCCTCGGCCTCGGTGGCGTCGGCGGCCTGGGGCTCGGCGGTGTCCGCCTCGGGAGCGGTCGGGTCGGCGGTCTTCGTGGTGTCCATGCGGGGCACCGTAGGCGGCTTGTCTGAGAGGTTTCTGAGAAGGCGCCGGGGTGGTCCGGGCGGGCTCGCCGCAGGCCCCGCAGGGGGGCCGCGGCGGGTGGTGTCAGGCGCCGGGGGCAGGCGGCCACTCGTGGGCGAGGACCGCCCAGACCTCGGTGTCCTGGCGGGCTCCGTGGTGGGGGTAGCTCTCGCGCAGGACGCCTTCGCGGGTCATGCCGAGGCGCTCGGCGACGGCGAGGCTCTTCTTGTTGGCGCAGGAGGCGTGCCACTCGGCCCGGTGCATGCCGCGCTCGTGGAAGGCCCAGTCGATCAGGACGCGGCAGGCCCGGGTCACCAGGCCCCGGCCGGCGGCCGCGGGCTCCAGCCAGCAGCCGACCTCGCAGTTGCCGGATGCCGCGTCGAAGGTCCGGAAGAGGACCCCGCCGACGAGGGTGCCGCCCACGCGGATGCCGTAGATCCGCCCGCCGTCGGCGGCCGTCTTCTGCGCGTACGCGGAGAGGAAACCGCGCGCCGAGTCGAGGTCGGTGACGACGTCGGCCAGGACGATGTGCTCGCCGATGAACTCACGGCCGCGGTCCATGTGCGCCAGGAACTCCTCGGCGTGCCACACCTCCAGCGGGAACAGCCGGGCGTCGTCGGCGAGGTCTATCGAGAACATGCGGTTTCTTCCTTGGGTCTGGTACGGCGGGTGGCCGGATCACCGGGTTGCGGTGGCGGGCGCGGCGCCGTCCTCGCTCGTGGCGGGGTCCGCACCGGGCCGCTGCGCGGGAAGTGTCGCACGCGGACGGCACTCCGGGGGCTCGATGCTGATCTTGGGCAGTCGGCGGTCCAGCCAGGCGGGGAGCCACCAGTTGGCGCTGCCGAGGAGGTGCATCAGCGCCGGGACGAGCAGGGTGCGCAGGACGAAGGCGTCGAGTGCGACGGCCGAGGCGAGCGCGATGCCGAACATCGCGATGATCCGGTCGCCGCTGAGGACGAAGGCCAGGAAGACGGAGATCATGATGACCGCGGCCGAGTTGATCACCCGGCTGGTCTCGGCGAGGCCGACGCGGACGGCCCGCCGGTTGTCACCCGTCTCCAGCCACTCCTCGTACATCCGGCTGACCAGGAACACCTGGTAGTCCATGGACAGTCCGAACAGCACCGACACCATGATCACCGGCAGGAAGGGCTCGATCGGGCCGGCGCTGCCCAGGCCCAGCAGTTCGCTGCCCCAGCCCCACTGGAAGATCGCGACGACGACGCCGAAGGAGGAGGCGACGGCCGCGACGTTCATGGCGGCGGCCTTGAGCGGTATGCCGAGGGACCGGAAGGCCAGCAGCAGCAGGACGCAGCCGAGGGTGATCACCACCCCGACGAACAGCGGCAGTTTCCCGACGATGACGTCGGCGAAGTCGTCGTAGCCGGCGGTCACCCCGCCGACGTGGACGGTCATCGAGTCGCGGTGCCCGGCGCCCGGGATCACGTCCTCGCGCAGGGTCGTGACGAGCTCGCTCGTGGCCCGGGACTGCGGGGCGGAGTCCGGTATGACGGTGAGGACGGCGGTGTCCCCGCTCCGGTTGAACACGGCCGGGCCGGCGGCCGCGACGCCGTCGGTGGTGCGCAGCGCTCCGGCGAGGTGCTCGACGGCGAGCCGGTCCCCGGCCCCGTCGAGGCGGGCCACGACGGTGAGCGGGCCGTTCACGCCGGGCCCGAACCCTTCGGCGAGGAGGTCGTAGGCCTGCCGGGTGGTGGAGCCCGCCGGGTTGTTGCCCTGGTCGGAGGTGCCCAGGTGGAGCGAGAGGGTGGGCAGTGCGAGCGCCGCCATGACCAGCGCGGCGACGGCGCCGAGCAGTTTGGGGTGCCGTTCCACGAAGGCCGACCAGCGGGCGGCGAACCCGGTGGGCGTCTCGGGCCGCGGCCCCTCGGCGGCGAGCCGGCGCCGTTCGCGGCGCGAGAGGGCCCGCATGCCGATGTACGACAGGAGGGCCGGGAGCAGGGTGACCGAGGCGGCCACCGTCAGCACCACCGTGAGGGAGGCGGCGATCGCGACGCCGTCGAGGAAGTTCAGGCGCAGCACCAGCATGCCGAGCAGCGCGATGCAGACGGTGGCCCCGGCGAAGACGACGGCCCGGCCCGTGGTGGCGACGGCCCGCTCGGCGGCCTCCTCGACCGGCAGGCCTCGCATCAGGCCCTTGCGGTGCCGCGTCACGATGAACAGCGCGTAGTCGATGCCCACGCCGAGCCCGACGAGGGTGCCGAGCATCGGGGCGAAGTCCGCGACGGGCATCGCGTGCCCGAGGAGGGTGATGCCGAAATAGGCGGTGCCCACACTGACCAGGGCGGTGGCGATGGGCAGCAGGCTCGCGGCGAGCGAGCCGAAGGCGAGGAAGAGGACGAGCGCCGCCACGGCCACGCCGATGACCTCGGCGATGTGGGCCGTGGGCGCCTCGGTCAGGGCGATGGCCCGGCCGCCGAGTTCGACCTGGAGGCCGTCCGCCTCGGTGGCGGGGTTCTTCGCGGCGGCGACGACGGCCTTGGCCTGCGCCTTGGGTACGGAGTCGGCCTGCAGGTCGAACGTCACGACGGCGTACGCGGTGCGCCCGTCGGGGCTGATCTGTGCGGCGCTCTCCGGGCCGGGACCGTAGGGACCGGCGACCGAGCCGACGCCGGGGAGCGCGGCGACGGCGTCGAGGGCCCGGGCCATGCGCTGCTCGACACCGGGGGAACGGACGCTCTGGTGCTCCGGGGCCCGCCACACGATGGTGTCGGTGTCACCGCCCTGGCCGTGGAAGCCCTCGCGCAGGAGGGCGTGGGCGCGGCTGGACTCGGTGCCGGGGACCTCGTAGTCGTTGGAGAACGCCGATCCGGCGGTCCCTGCGGCCACGGCCGTGCCGCCGAGTGCGAGCAGCCACAGGAGAACGGCCACCAGTCGGTGGCGCATGCACCACCGTGCGATCACTGCCAACGGACGTGCTCCCTGGTGGTTCGGATCTTTACCGGGAGCTGCCCGACGCAAAGAACGCTAGAACTCGTGAAGGCGCGGCCGACGGCCCGGGGGGTCGCCCCGGGGACCGGCCGAGATGGTCTACAGCGCCACGATCTCAGCGTTTCGTGATCGTTGGCCCGTTTCGTGTGCATCGTCACAGGGCCGGGCGCGGTACGGGACCGGGGTCATCCGCCCGACGGGCCGATCGGCTCGTCGGCCCGGTAGCCCGGGACGGAGGGCCACCTCACGGTGAGCACCACCGCGTCCTCCTCCGCGTACCAGGAGTGGTCGACGCCGCGGCCCCAGACGACGTAGTCCCCCTGCTCGGCGAGGACCACGGTCCGGCCGGGGAACTCCAGCCGGAAGCGGCCGCTGATCAGCACCTGGAGTGCGGTGCGCTGTTCGCCCCGCACCCACCGGGTCCGCTCGTCGCCCTTCGGGTGGACCCCCCACTTGATCTCCACGTCCGTGCTGTGGCGCGGATCGCCGGGGTCCTTGAAGTGGCCGAGGAGCCAGCCGCGGTCGGTCGCCGCGTCCGGGCCGGCCTTGCCGGTGTAGATGGAGTCGTCGTTCACGGGCCGAGGCTAATGCAGTTGTGCGGCCGCCCGGACGGCTGGTGAGCTGGGCCGATGACGAGAGAACCGGACGAACTGGTGAAGGTGCGGGCCGCCTACGACCGGGAGATGCGCCGCGACGCACCGCCGGACTGTGCGCAGGCCCGGGTGGAGCGGACCGCGGCGGTCGTCCGGCAGACCGTGGAGGGGCCCGGGTGGAACGGCGTCCTCTGGTCGGACCTCGACGAGGAGACGGCGGACGCGGAGATCGCGGCGCAGGTGGCGCACTTCGCGGGGTGCGGGGCCGGCGAGTTCGAGTGGAAGCTGTACGGCCACGACCGGCCGGCCGGTCTCGGGGACCGGCTGCGCGCGGCGGGCTTCGTACCGGAGGAGGTCGAGACCCTGTTGGTGGGCCGCACCGAGGAGCTCGCCGCGCTGCCGGTGCGGCCACCGGAGGGGATCACGCTGCGGACGGTGACGGACGAGGCGGGCGTCGACCTGATGATGGAGGTCCACGCCCGGGCCTTCGGTGTGCAGCGCCCCGGGATCCGGCACCTGCTGCTCACCCTGCTGCGGGACGAGCCGGAGAGGGTCGCGGCGGTGGTCGCGATGGCCGGGGACACCCCGGTGAGCGCGGCCCGCATGGAGATGCGCCCGGGCTGCTCCTTCGCGGGCCTGTGGGGCGGCGGCACCCTCCCCGGATGGCGGGGCCGGGGCATCTACCGCCTCCTGGTCGCCCACCGGGCCCGGATCGCCGCGGCCCGCGGCATCCCTTACCTCCAGGTCGACGCCTCGCGGCACAGCAGCCCGATCCTGCGGCGCCTGGGCTTCGAGGAACTGGGCACGACGGTGCCGTACGTGTGGCGGGCGCGGGGGTAGCGGGCACGGCGCGCCGCGGGCCCGCCCGCCCGGGGCCGTCCGCCCGGGGCCGCCCGGGGTCGCCCGCCCAAGCCCGTCCGCCCGGGGCCGTCCGCCCAAGCCCGCGCGCCCGCGCCCGTCCGCCCGTACGCCTCCGCCGCCGGCCCTTCCCCGCCCCGCCCGGTGCGGGCAAGATCGGGGGATGGAACGAACGGGACCACCCCTGACCGGGGATGAGCGCGAGACGCTGCGGGCATTCCTCGACTACCACCGGGCCACCCTCGCCTGGAAGTGCGAGGGCCTCACCGACGAGGAGCTGCGGCGGCCCTCGATGCCGCCGTCGGGCCTGTCCCTGCTGGGGCTGGTCCGGCACATGGGCGAGGTCGAGCGGCAGTGGTTCCGCCGGACCGTCAACGGCGAGGACCTCCCGCACCTCTGGTCCGACACCCATGACTTCCAGGCGGCGTACGACGCCTCCGGCGCCACGCGCGAGGAGGCGTTCGGCGCCTGGGAGGCGGAGGTGGCGCACGCGCGCCGCATCGAGGCGGCCGCCGAGTCCCTCGACGTGACGGCGTACGTGGCGAGTTGGCAGGAGGAGGCCTCGCTGCGCCTCGTCATGCTCCACCTGATCCACGAGTACGCCCGCCACAACGGCCACGCCGACTTCCTGCGCGAGGCCATCGACGGGGCCACCGGAGCCTGACGTCAGGCGGCCCGCCAGTAGCCCAGGCCGTTCACCCGCTGCTTGGGCAGGGCCAGGTCCTTGCGCAGATACGTGGTCAGCGTGCGGGTCGTCGCCGTGTCGCAGGCCAGCCAGACGTACGCCGTCGCCGGGTCGGCGACGAGCTCCGGGAGCTGCGCCTTGACCTGTTCCACCAGCGCCGGGCCCGAGCGGGCGATCGGCCGGACGTCGTGCCGGGCCGGGTCCAGGCGCAGCGGGAGGCCGGCGTCGGAGGCGTGCTGGGTCTCCAGCCAGATCGTGGCCGGGGTCTGCGGGTAGGCGTCCAGCAGGGAGTTGATCGCCGGGACGGAGGCCGGGTCGCCGATCACCAGCAGCCGCTGCGGCTCCGGCGCCGGGGCGGTGAAGCCGGTGCCCTGGACGGTGGCCTCGATCGTGTCCCCGGGCACGGCGGCCCGGGCCCACTCGCTCGCCGTGCCGTCGTGCAGGGCGAACTCCAGGGTGAAGGTGCCCGCGGCCGGGTCCGGGTCGACGAGGGTGTAGGCCCGGGTGTGCGGCTTGCCCGCGTTGTCGAACCACAGCCGCACCCACATCGTCGGGTGCAGCGAATCGCCGGCCGCGGCGAGCAGCCCGCCGTCCGTGACGTGCACGCGCCGGTAGTGCTCCGTGACGTCCTCGGCGCCCGTGACCGTGAACGTGAAGTCCTTGCCGCGCAGAAGCCGCAGGACCACGCCTTCCCATCCCTTGCCGACGCCCGCCATGTGCGACCACCCCTCCCCCATCAGCCTATAGTTAGGGCAGCCTAACCTAAATGCCCTGGGGGATGAGTGTGAGCCTTGTGACCAACACGGACGCGGCCGACGCGGCCGGCGCGGAAACTTTCGAGCTCTACCGGGACGACTGGGGCATCCCGCACCTCCGCGCCCCCGACGCCAACCGCCTCGCCTACGCGCAGGGCCGCGCCACCGCCCTGGACCGCGCCTGGCAGCTGGAGGTCGAGCGCCACCGCGCCCAGGGCTCCAGCGCCGCCTTCCTCGGCCCGGACTCCGTCGCCTGGGACCGGTTCGCCCGCCAGTCCCGCCTCGCCGACACCGCCCGCCGCTGCCACAAGTCGCTCGACCCCGGCACCGCCGCCTGGGTCGGGGCGTACGTGGACGGCGTCAACGACGGGCTCGCCGCGGGCGCCGCCCGCGACGAGCGGTTCGCGCGCACCGGCCACACCCCGACCGCCTGGGAGCCGTGGGTCCCGCTGGGCATCTGGACCGCCACCCACATCCTCTTCGCCGGGTTCGCCACGAAGCTGTGGCGCGAGCGCGCGGCGCGCGCCCTCGGCGACGAGGCCGTGACCCTCTTCGCCACCGACGGCCCCGGCACCGCCGGCAGCAACGGCTGGCTGGTCCCGGGCGACCGGACCCGGACCGGGTCGGCGATCATCGCGGGCGATCCGCACCGGTTCATCGAGGACCCGGGCGTCTACCAGCAGATCCGGCTCTCCTGCCCCGAGTACGACGTCCTCGGCCTGGCCGTCCCCGGCATCCCGGGCCTGGGCCACTTCGGGCACACCGGCAGCGCCGCCTGGGCGATCACCAACGCCATGGCCGACTACCAGGACCTGTACGTCGAGCAGCTGCGCCCGGCCTGGAACGGCGGCGCGGGCGACGGTATCGAGGCCCTCGGCCCCGACGGCACCTGGGAGCCCGTCCACCGGCACACCGAGACCATCACCGTCGCCGGCGCGGACCCGGTCGAGGTCGAGGTGCTGGAGACCGCCCGCGGCCCGGTGATCACGCACGGCGGCACGGCCGACCAGACGCTCTCGCTCCGCTATCCGCCCCGCGTCCGCCGCGACCTCGGCTTCGCCGTGCTGCCCGCCCTGCTGCGCGCCCGTACCGTCGCGGACATCGACCGCGCCCTCGACGGCTGGGCCGAGCCCGTCAACGTCGTCC
The DNA here is from genome assembly GCF_042750055.1 of Streptomyces sp. NPDC059456. Lineage (NCBI taxonomy): Bacteria > Bacillati > Actinomycetota > Actinomycetes > Kitasatosporales > Streptomycetaceae > Streptomyces > Streptomyces sp. NPDC059456. The sequence goes on along the minus strand of NZ_JBHYVA010000218.1, from coordinate 3,584 downwards.
ACGCCGCCGACTCCGAGGGCGGCCTGCTGCACCGGGTGGCCGGCGCGGTCCCGCTGCGCCACCGGGCCAACCGGCTGCGCCCCGTGCCCGCCTGGGACCCGCAGTACGCCTGGCAGGGCTGGGCCGAGACCCCCGCCGAGCCCGTGCAGGGCTTCGCCGTGATGGCCAACGCGCGCGGCATCGCCTCGCCGCTCGGCGTGGAGTTCGCGCCCCCGCACCGCGCCGACCGCATCCGCGAACTGCTCTCCGGCTCGGCGGACTGGTCCCCGGACGCGATGGCCGACGTACACCGGGACACCCACCTGGCGTCGGCCGCGCCCCTGCTGGCCCTGCTGCCCGGGCCGGACGGCCTGTCCCCGGCCGCGCTGGCGCTGCGCGCCCGACTGCTCGCCTGGGACCGGCACATGGCCGCCGAGAGCACCGACGCCACCGTCTTCTCCGCGTTCCGGGCCCGGGTCGTGCGCCGCTTCGCCGCCGACCCCGCCCTCGCGGGGCTGGCGGGGGCGCCGACCGGCCCCGAGGTGTTCCACCCCTGGCTGTACCTGGTCCCCCGCATCGGCTACGCCCTGGAGGGCCTGCTGACCACCACCCTGCTTCCGGGCCTCGACCGGGCGGCCCACGTCCGCGCCGCCCTGGAGGAGACCGCCGCCGCGGACGCCCCCGACACGCCGTGGTCCCGGGTGCACCGCCTCGCGCCCTGGTCGGCGCTGCCCGACCCCGACGCGCAGTGGCCGGGCCTCGGCGGCGACCACGACTGCGTGAACGCCACCTCCACCGTGCCCGGTTTCACCGATCTCACCGCCCGCGCTTCGGCGGCCCGCTACGTGTGGGACCTGGCCCGCCGCGAGGACAGCCTCTGGGCGGTCCCGCTCGGCGCGGACGGCGTGAGCGGGTCCCCCCACCACCTCGACCAGCTCCCGCTCTGGGCACGGTGCGATCTCGTCCCCGTCGTCACCGACTGGACCCTCCTCACCAAGGAATCCGTATGACCGGCAACAGCGCCTCCGCCCGGAGGCCCGTCCACTCCCAGCGCGTCGAGGGCCTCGGCACGATCACCCTCACCCCCGTCGACCCGGCCGCCGACGCCGCGCTGATCCACTCCTGGGTCACCGAGGAGCGGGCCCGCTTCTGGGGCATGGGCGAGGCCAGCCGCGAGCTCGTCCGGGAGATCTACGAGGACGTCGACCGCCGCACCACCCACCACGCGTTCCTGGCGCGCCGCGACGGCGAGCCGGTCGCGCTGTTCCAGACGTACGACTGCGCCGAGGACCGGATCAGCGAGTGCTACGAGGTGCAGCCCGGCGACACCGGCGTGCACCTGCTGATCGGCCCGGCGCGCGGTGTGGCCGAGCGCGGCTTCAGCTCGGGCCTGATCGGGGCGTTCCTCTCGTACGTCCTCTCGGCGGCAAGCACGCGCCGGGTGGTGGCGGAGCCCGACGCGCGCAACGAGAAGGCCATCGCCCGCCTGGTGCGCTGCGGTTTCGAGCTCGGCCCGGAGATCGAGCTTCCGGAGATCGACCTGCCCGAGGTCCACCTGCCGGCGAAGAAGGCCCGCCTCGCCTTCTTCCGCCCCGAGGCAAACTGACCGTTCCGATTGACCGTGTGATTCCGGCCACGCCAGACTGATGCCCACTCAAAGCATCGGCGCTGGGGGGAAATTGACCAGCCAGAATCTGCACATCGGGCCGGATGCGGCAGCCGACCGGTACCGGTTGCTCCGGTCGATCGGGCGCGGCGGGGAGGCCGTTCTCTACCTCGCGGAGATCGAGCTCGCGGGCGGCAGCGAACCGGTGGTCGTCAAGGTGCTCGACTCCAAGACGACCATGACGCCCGATGAGTTCGACCGGATCAGCCGCAAATGGAACGAGCAGGCCGAGCTCCTGCGCTTCGTGCACCGCCCGGGCGTCGTCGGCGTCCGGGAGCACTTCGAGGGGCCGCCGATCCACCGGTCGGGCGAGTCCGGGACGCTGACCGGGCGGGCCCTCGTCCTCGTGATGAACCACGTCGACGGGCTCGACCTGCGCGACTGGCGGGCCGAACGCACCCTCGCCACCGCCGCCGAGCGGCGCGAGGTGATGCGGACGCTGGAGCAGCTGGCCGACGTCCTGGACTGGCTGCACTCCGGAAAGGCCACCCCGTCCGGGCGCCAGGTCATCCACGGTGACCTGTCACCGGGCAATGTGATGGTGGACGGCCATGGGCAGGCCACCCTGGTGGACTTCGGGCTCAGCAAGCTGACCGCCGACCACCAGACGGCGGAGGTCTGGTTCACCCCCGGGTACGCGGCGCCCGAGGTCTTCGACGGCAAGCGCACCCCGGCGGCGGACCGCTACGCCTTCGGGGCCATCGCGTACTTCCTGCTGAGCGGCGAATCGCCGCCCAACTCCCCGGAGCAGCTGGCCCGGGCGATGGCGGCACTGCCGCAGATCGCGGTGCTGGACGCCGAGCGGCGCGAGCGGATCACCGCCGTCTGTGCGGGCGATCCGACGCAGCGGCCCGTCAGCCTGGCCGGCTGGATGAAGGACGTACGGCACGCGGTCGTGTCCACGACCTCCGCCACCTCGCAGCGGGCGGTGCAGGACGCGGTCCCGGCGGCGGTCCCGGTCAAGCCCGCGGTCCCTCCGCAGCCCGCGAGCGCGCCGCCGACGGCGACGACGGCGCCGGCCCACACGCCGGTGCAGACGCCGGTGTACTCCCCGCCCCCGCCGACCGCGGACGCCCGGCCGCAGCCCTCGCCGCAGCCGTCGCCGCAGCACCAACCCCAGCCGCAGACCCTGCCGGAGCACGTGCCCGCCGGGTACGGGCCGGCGTACCCCCTGCACGAGTCCCCGCCGCCCGGGACCGCCGCGCCGGGGAAGCGCCGGGCCGCGATCGTCCTGGGCTCGGTGGCCACCGTCCTGGTCATCGCGGCGCTCGCGGTGCTCGGCGTACGGCTGCTGGCCAAGGACAAGGGCGACGACCAGGCCGCGGGCAAGGGCGGCAGCTCCGCCTCCGACGCGGCCACCCCGGACGAGCAGTCCCCGACGCCCGCCCCCTCACCGAGCGAGAGCGCGAGCGCGAGCGGCAGCGACGACTCCGGGGTGACGCCCGACCCCACCGCGAGCGGTACCCGCCCGGGCGGCATCGCCCCCGGCATCAAGGCCGCCGACCTGACCCAGCTGACGCCCATCGACGGGCTGGGCAACTTCACCGTCGGGGCCGCGAAGATCAACACCAAGCAGTACGGGGCTGCGTTCATCGCGCACCCGGACTGCAACGACGAGGCGATCACCGAGTTCGACCTCAACCGCGAGTGGAAGCACCTGGAGTTCACCGCCGGCATCGACGACGGCTCCACGAACGCGAAGGGCCGGGTCAGCATCTCGCTCGACGGGAAGCCCGCGGCCTTCTCGGAGCTCGTCGAGCTCGGCAAGCCGGCCACGCAGTCGGTGGACGTCACCGACGCCCTGCGCCTGCGCGTCAAGGTGGACATGGGCTGCGACAACGGCACCGTCGTCATCGCCGCCCCGCAGCTCACCCGTTGAGCCGCACCGGGCCGCGGCGGCACGCGCAGCACGCACGGCGGCCCCGCACCGGAGATCCGG
>NZ_JBHYVA010000217.1:0-11992 GCF_042750055.1 Streptomyces sp. NPDC059456 | reverse complement strand
GTCCCTCACCAACACCACCCAGCCGGCCTCCCGGCGCGCCCCCAGCAGCTTCCCGGCCTCTGCGACGGAGCCGACCAGGCCGGCCCCCCAGCCCAGCAGCAGGGCCTGCGCCTCGATGATCCCGGCGAGTTCGCCGCCCCCGCCGATGACGACGTACGGCGCGGACGGGTACGCCTCGACGAACACCAGCCCGCGCTCCCCGTAGAGGGCGTCCCGCCCGGGCCGGCGCGTGGCCAGCAGCTCCCCGGCCCGCCGCCCGGCATCGTCGGCGGGCACGTCCACGGCCCGGACCACCTCGCTCACCGCCTGCCCGGCCTGCGCGTCGAGCCGGGTCACCAGCGCGACCCCCGCCCCCTCCCCGAGCAGGTCCCACCACTCGGCGGGCACCGCCGACAGCGGCTGGAGCAGGATCTCGGCGCGCCCGCCGCAGGTCAGCCTGGCTTCGACGGCCTCGTCGGCGCCCACCGAGACGTCGCACACCCGCGCGGTGGCACCGGCGGCCATGGCCGCGGCCTCGGCCGCCAGTTCGGCGTCGAAGACGCCCCGGTACAGGGCGCCGACGCACTCCCCGCGGGCGTCCCCGAGCCGGGCCCCGGCGGGGTCCCGCGGCCCGAACCCCTGCTCGGCCACCGGCCGGGCCAGGAACGCGGCCCGCCCCTCGGCCGCCCACCGCCGTGCCGTCTCCACCAGTTCACGCATCGCGCTGCCCCATCCTCGTCGTCAGAGCCCACCGCAAAGCGCCAGGTCAGCGGCGCAGCGCGGCCTCATGGCCAACCTACGCACGCACCCCGCTCCCACCCACCCCCCAAAACCCACAGATCCGGACCCACCTCCCTCGTACGGACCACCGGACCCGAGTTGCACGCGGGCGCCGGGAGGGGTTGGTTCGAAGTACGGCAGGCAAGGTTGGGGATGACCCGAAATGCTCTTCACAGACCGCGACGACGCAGGACGGCGGCTCGGCACGGCACTGGGCCCGTACGCGGCGGGCCGGCCCGTGGTCCTGGGGCTGCCGCGGGGCGGGGTCCCGGTCGCCTTCCACGTGGCCCGCGCCCTCGGCGCCCCCCTCGACGTGATCGTCGTCCGCAAGCTGGGGGTCCCGTACCAGCCCGAGCTGGCGTTCGGCGCCATCGGCGAGGGCGGGGTCCGCGTGATCAGCGACGACATCGTCCGCCGGGGCCGGCTCGACCCGCAGGACATCGCGTCCGTGGAGCGGGCGGAACAGGCGGAGCTCGTCCGACGGGCCGCCCGCTACCGTGCGGACCGGCCCCGGGAGGAGCTCCGCGGCCGCACGGTGATCGTGGTGGACGACGGCATCGCGACGGGGGCGACGGCGGCCGCCGCCTGCCGCGTCGTACGGGAGCAGGGCGCGGCCCGGGTGGTGATGGCGGCCCCGGTGGCCCCGCCGGACGCGCTGGCCCGGGTGGCCGCGGTGGCCGACGAGGTGGTCTGCCTGTCCACACCGGCGGGCTTCTCCTCGGTCGGCCAGTGGTACGGCGACTTCTCCCAGACCCCGGACGAGGAGGTCGTCTCGCTGCTGGCCCGGGCGCCGCGCGGGCCGGCGGTGGCGCAGCAGGCCGACGCGGAGGTGGTGGTGGAGGCGGCGGGGCTGCGGCTCCCCGGGGAGCTCAGCCTTCCCCCGGACGCGCGGGCCGTGGTCGTGTTCGCGCACGGTTCGGGCAGCAGCCGCCACAGCCCCCGCAACCGCCGGGTCGCCACCGACCTGAACCGGGCGGGCCTGGGCACCCTGCTGTTCGACCTGCTCACCCCCGCCGAGGAGGCGGACCGCTCGAACGTCTTCGACATCGGGACCCTCGCCGCCCGTCTCGGCGCAGCCACGGCCTGGCTCGGCGCCCGGACCCCGCTCCCGCAGGCCTACTTCGGGGCCAGTACGGGCGCGGCGGCGGCCCTGGCAGCGGCGGCGACCCCGGACTCACCGGTCTTCGCGGTGGTCTCCCGCGGCGGCCGGCCGGACCTGGCGGGCCCCCGCCTTCCGGGGGTCCGTGCCCCGACGCTCCTGATCGTCGGCTCCGAGGACCCCCTCGTCCTCACCCTCAACCGCGAGGCGCAGGCCCGGCTGCGCTGTGAGAACCGGCTGGAGGTCGTCGAGGGCGCCACCCACCTCTTCGAGGAACCCGGAACGCTGGAAGCGGTGTCCGTGCTGGCCGAAGGCTGGTTCACGGCGCACGGGCCGCCGCCCGGCCCGCCCTGAGCGCAGGGGCAGGACGAGCACGCAGCCCTAGACCAGCCAGCCGGCGTCGCGGGCGATGCGGATGGCGTCGACCCGGTTGCGTGCCTTGAGCTTCATCACCACGGTCGTCAGGTAGTTGCGCACGGTCCCGGTGGACAGGTGGAGTTCCCCGGCGATCTCGGTGGCCTCCGATCCCTGGGCCGCCATGCGCAGCACCTCGGTCTCGCGGTCGGTCAGCGGGCTCTCCAGACCGTTCCAGGCCGCCACGGCCAGCTTGGAGTCGATGACCCGCTGGCCGGCCACCACCCGGCGGATGGCGCTGGCCAGTTCCTTGGGGGAGTCGTCCTTGAGGAGGTAGCCGGAGACCTGGGCCGCCAGGGCCCTGCGCAGGGTGCCGGGGCGGCCGAGGCTGGTGAGCATCAGCGTCCGGCATTCCGGGAGGTGTTCGTGGATCTGCATCGCGGCGCTCAGCCCGTCGAGCCCGGGGAGGTCTATGTCGATGATCGCGATGTCCGGCCGGACGTCCAGGGCCGCGGCCAGGATCTCGTCGCCGCGGGAGAGTTCGCTGACGACCTCCAGGTCGTCTTCCAGGTCGAGCAGGGCGACGAGCGCTCCGCGCACCATGTTCATGTCTTCGGCCAACAGGATCCTGATCACCGTGACGAGCCCCCCGTCCGCGCGGTCGATCTTTCAACAGATCATAGCAACCTGCCCGGTTCCGGATCCGGGACGGCCCGGCGTACCGCGGGTTCAGGCCACGAGCCAACTGCGTTCGCCCTCGGGCGACTCGTCCAGGTCGGGGTCGACGTCCCCGTGCGCCGGGACCCGCGCGACCAGCCGGAACACGTTGCCCGGGCCCCGGTCCACCGACAGCTCCCCGCCCACCGCCCGCACCCGCAGCCCCAGGTTGCCCAGCCCGCTGCCGCTGTGCGGCGAGCTGTCGCGGTATCCCTCGGTGACGCCGTCGTTGGTGACCGACAGCGTCATCAGCCCGCCCTCCTCGACGGCGGTGATCTCGCAGTGCGCGGCCCGGCTGTGGCGCAGCACGTTCGTGACGGCCTCCCTGAGCACGGTGGCCAGCACCGTGTCCACCGGCGAACTGACCTCGCCCATGCGGATGTCGGTCACCGCTTCGACCTCGGCGGCGCCCAGGACCGACCGGGCCGAGGCGATCTCCTCCTCCAGCGACATGTCCCGGTACCCGCTCGCCACCCGGCGCACGTCGGCCAGCGACTGGCGGGAGATGGCCAGGACGTCCTCGATCTCGCCCATGGCCCGGGCCGGATGGGCCGGGATCAGCCGGTGGATGAGTTCGCCCTTGAGCTGGATCGCGGACAGGCTGTACCCGAGCAGGTCGTGCAGGTCGCGGGCGAAGCGCAGGCGTTCGCGGGTGACCGCGGCGCGGGTGAGTTCGCCGCGGCTCTCGTGCAGGACGCGGACCAGCTCCGACAGCCGGGTCAGGCCGAACGTCACCAGCCCGGTCAGCAGGGTGGTCTGCACGAGGTAGATGCTGTCGAGCACGGGCCGCCCCTCCTGCAGCGGGGGCACGAGCATGCTGACGCCCACGCATCCGTACAGGATCCAGCCCAGGCGCGGGGGCAGGAGCAGCAGCAGGGAGCCGGCGAGGAAGCCCGCCATCGCGCCCCACTGGGATTTCAGGGCGAACAGCGGAAGATAGGTGAACGCGGCCTGGGCTCCCAGGGTCAGCGCCCGGCGGGCCGCGGGCACGTGCTGCGTGCTCGTCCGCGAGTGCAGGAGCTGGAGGGCGAAGACCGCACCCAGGCAGCCCAGGGCGGCGGCCAGGGCGGGTCCTTCGACTCCGGCGCTGAGGATGTTCAGGGCGGTGATGCCGACGTAGCACAGGAGCGCGGCGATCAGGATGACCTGGGCCATCCGGGGCGCGGGTAAGTCCCGGCTCCGTCGCAGAATGCCCTCGACCAGGACCGCCTCCGACGGTCCATCCGAGGACTTGAGGCGGCCAGGCATGTCAATCCCCCTTTGGTGTTTCCGTGTTACATGCCAGGTGTGAGCATAGGCGAGGGGTCCGACCGGGGGGCGCGAATCGATCGCTCACACGAACAGCGGAATGGGGTTGAGCTGGTCGTACGGAGTGGCTTCGGACAGCCGCCCGAGGCGCACCGGAACGTCGAAGAGCCGGCCGGGCGCGAACCGCGCCCAGAAGTGCCGCAGTCCCGGTACGACCACTTTCGTCACGGGAATATTGAGGTCAGGTCGGCTCTGGTCGAGGACCAGCAGATCCAGCCCCTTGGTCCGGACCATCTCCGTGATCATGTGGACGTCGTCCAGCAGGTCCGGGGTGCGGACCGACGGCCAGTGGCCCGGTGTCCGGGACTCCGTCATCGGATCGGCCGCGAGATATGGCTGGTTGGCGACGGTGGCCCCGCGCCACCAGGACAGCGGCTCCGGGTCGGTGATCCGGTAGCCGCTGCCGTCGCCCCGCGCGTCGCCGACGGCGGGCAGCAGCTGCCCCATCTCCGACAGGGCCCGGCACAGCGCCACCCGGGGGTCGAAGTGCGCCCCGAAGCCGAAGACGACGTCCTCGGCGGGCTTGTCGGTGCGCCGCGACAGCGCCGCGAACACCGGGACGCCCAGATCGGAGCTGACGTCCAGCGCCCACACCTCGCGGTTCATCCGGCGCAGCCCGTACCGGAACCGCTCGATCCACTCGTCCCCGAAGGACGCCAGGTCCACCCCGGGCTGCCGGGTGCGGTTGTACCACCACAGGGCCACCGCGTCCCGCTCCACCAGCTCCAGGAAGCCCTGCACCAGCGCGTCCTCGGGGCTGCTGCCCGCCGCGTTGCCGTTGGAGTCGGCCCACGGCTCGTCGGGGGAGGAGTTCGCACCCCGCCCGAAGTACAGCATCGAGGTCGGCAGCAGCCGCTGGACGCCCTCGGTGAGCGACCACACCGGGGTCCACTCGGTGGGGCGGTCCTCGTCGAACGGCGCGGGCACGTGGTGGAACCGGGAGTGCCGCGCGTTCCACCGCTCCCGCTCCGCGTACTGGCGCGCGCCGTACAGCTGGCAGTCGTCGGGGTGCACGGCGTCCTTGCCCAGGCCCCGCAGGGAGTCGCGGACCACCGGCTCGTCGCCGTGCCGCGTACCGCTGTAGCGCTCGACCGCCTCGCACAGGGCGCTGGTGCGCGCCTCCTCCTCGGTGCGCCCCTTGCCGCCGCTGAGCGCCCGCAGACCGGAGCGCAGGCCGGCGAAGGACGCCGACTCCATGGCCAGGTTGTGCCCGGAGGTGTACGCGTGGACGAAGCCGGGGGCGCCGGACGCCTTCCGGATCTCCTTGACCACCCCGGTCACCGGGTCCACGAGGTGCCCGTGCGCCCGCAGCATCTGCGCCGCCGTCAGGGCGCGGTCCCCGCCGCCGGTCGCCGCCGCCTTGGGCCGTGACACGGGGACGAACGGGGCCCGGACCCGGCGGGCCACCAGCCCGGGGTCCCCGCAGGCCGCGCACTGCGGGCGCCGGGCCACCGGGTGGCTGGCGGTGCGCAGGCGCAGCGTGTCGAAGGTGTGGATGCTGCCCTGTTCCGGATCGCGCAGCCCGGCCAGCCACTTCGCGCTCTCCAGCACGGCGAGGTTGACCGCGAGCGCCGTCCCGGCCGCCAGCCCGGCGGGCGGCCGCGGCACCGGGCCGTCCAGGCCGAGCGCGCGCCGCACCGGCACCTCGGAGTGGCGGTGGCCGCGCAGCCGCACGGCCAGGCAGTGCCAGCAGGGGCCCGCCCCGGGCCGGAAGAACGGGCCCACCCAGGGATCCGTCCCGCACAGCTTGGCGAGCACCCACGGCCGGCCGGCGGCGCGGTGGGCGGCGTCCACGGCGGCCAGTTCCGGGGAGAGGTAGTCGTCGCACAGCACGAGCACCAGGTCGGCGGTCCGCGGGTCCCCGCAGACCCGGATCCCGGACGCCCGGCAGGCCTCGGCCACCGGCGCCGGGTCCAGCCCCGGGAGCGCCTCGACCGCCACGCGGGCCCGGGCCAGGCTGGCGGCCGCCCGTCCGCCGTCCAGCCCGGCCAGGTCCCAGTACGCCTCCGCCTCGGCGCCGGGGCGGCGGAGCGGATCAGCCCGGCGTCGGCCAGGGACCGCAGGGCCGCCTCGGTGTCCTGGACGCCCAGGATCCGCGCGGCCTCCTGCCGCACCGCCCCGACCGTCCGGGTCCCGTCGAGCAGCGGTACGAGGACCTCCGCCTCGCTCCCGCCCAGCGCGGTCACCCCGCGCCGGGACACCAGGTAGGCGGCGTCCCCGGGGACGACGGTCGGCCGCAGGTGGGACTTGAAACCCACCAGCGCGGCCGGCCGTTCGAGCTCGCTGGCGCTCATGCTCCGAGCCGCCCGGCGATCGGCGCCGCCGGGCCCGCGACCTGCGTCTGGCTGCAGACGGTGAACAGGGCGTACGCGCTGTCGGGCAGGGCGTCGAGGTTCTCGATCACCAGGCCCGGCTTCGAGGAGCGGGCGGGCAGCGGCGCCGGGCCGGTGCCGGGGTTGATGCGGGCGTTGGCCGAAATGCTGGTCATGGCGGTGAAGTTCCCTCTGCGTCGTCGTGGCGCGGGTTCGATCCGTTCACGACGATTCTGCGAGGATCCGGTGATCGCAGGACAGTGCCCCGGTCACCACCGGAAGGTGAAGATTTCACATGGTCCGGTGCCTCCCCCACCTTGCCAGATCACGGCAGCCACCGGACCGGAAGGCTCCGGGGGCCCCGGATGAGGAGACCCGTGCGCCAGGAGAGGTCCGAGGGGTGGGCGGCCAACCACAGGGCCGGGCAGCGCTCCAGGAGCGCGGTGATCGCCGTACGGGTCTGGAGCCGGGCCAGCGGCGCCCCCAGGCAGTAGTGGATGCCGTGGCCGAACGCGATGTGACCGCCCGCCGCGCGCCGGATGTCGAAGCGGTCCGGATCGGGGAAGCGCGCCGGATCCCGGTCGGCGTCGGCGAGCGCGACCAGCACCAGTTCGCCGCCCCCCGGGATCACCGCGCCGGCGATCTCGACCGGCCCGGTGGTGAAACGGTACGTGGTGGTCTCGACCGGCCCCTCCCAGCGCAGCATCTCCTCCACCGCGTTGTCGATGAGCGAGGGGTCGGCGCGCAGCGCGGCGAGCTGCTCGGGGTGGCGCAGCAGGGCCAGGACACCCGTCGCGATGAGATGCGCGGTGGTCTCGAAACCGGTGACCAGCAGGAGCCAGGCCATGCCGATGAGTTCGTCGGCGGAGAGCCGGTCGCCGTCCTCGTCGGTGGTGCGGACCAGGGCGCTCATCAGGTCGTCACCGGGCCGCCCGCGCAGATCGTCCACCATGGCGACGAGGTACCGCGTCATCGCCTCCGTCGCGGCCGTCCGGGTCTGCCGGTCCGCGCTGCTCAGCGCCTGTTCGGCCCAGCCGCGGAACGCGGCGCGGTCGAGGGCGGGCACCCCGAGGAGCTCGCAGATGATGCCCATGGCCAGCGGGAACGCCAGGGCCTCGACGAGATCGGCCTCCCCGGCCGGCCGGGCCAGCATGGCGTCGAGGAGCTCGCCGGTCAGCGCCCGCACCCTCGGCGCGAGCGCCTCGACGCGGCGGGGCGTGAACTCCTTGGCGACGAGCCTGCGCAGCCGGGTGTGGTCCGGCGGGTTCGAGCTCAGCAGGTTCTCGCCCGCGGAGAGCCTGGCCAGCGGCAGCGCGGGCGAGGCGTCCTGCCAGGACTTCGACAGGGCGGGGTCGGTGAGCGCCGCGCGGCACGCCTCGTGCCCGACGACGAGCCATGCCTCGGCCCCCTCGGGCACCCGGACCCGGTGCACCGGGCCCCGGGCGCGGAGCGCGGCGTACACCGGATGGGGATTCCCGGTGAAGTCCGCGCCGAGCGCCCCGAAGTCCACGGCGATGTCCGGCGCGGTGCCCGACGTGGTGTCCGGTGCGGTGCCCGGCATGGTGTCCGGCGCGGTCTGCGCCGCGATGTCCGTTCCCACGGTGACTGCGTTCCTCTCGACGGTTGCGGGCCGGTCCCCTCCTAGAGCGCCGACGTCTTCCGCTTCTCGAACACCTCCCTGGCCACCGCGATCGCGTTCAGCGCCCGCGGGAACCCGACGTACGGCACCACGTGGATCAGCGTCTCCACGACCTGCGCCGGACTCAGGCCGACGTTCAGGGCGGCCCCGATGTGCACGCGCAGCTGGGGGGCCGTGTCGCCGAACGCCGTCAGCGCGGCGACCGTGACGAGCTGACGGCGCCTCGCTGACAGCCACGGCCGCTGGTAGACGTCGCCGAAGGTGAACTCCACGATGTACCGGCCCAGGTCCGGGGCGATGTCCTTCAGCGACTCGATCACCTCCAGGCCGTGGTGACCGTCGATCTCCACCAGCTTCTCGGTCCCCCGCAGAAAGCGGTCGCGCGAGTCGTTCGCGACCGGCGGCTCGAACGTGACGCCCCGGTCCGCGAAGACCGTACGGGCGACGCCGACCGCGTTGAGCACGCGGGGGAACCCCATGAAGGGGACGAGGTGGATCAGGGCCTCGACGACCTCTTCGGGCCGCACGCCGACGTGCAGCGCCGCGTCGACGTGGAAGTTCAGCTGCGGCGCGGTGTCGCCCTGCGCGGTCAGTGCCGCGACCGTCGACAGCTCCCGCTCCCGCAGATCCAGCCCCGGCCGGGCGTAGACGTCGCCGTACGCGAACTCGACGACGTAGCGGCCGAGGTCCGGGGCGATGTCCTGGAGCGAGTCGATCACGGCCGCCCCGCGGTCGCCCGAGGTCTCGTGCAGGACGGCCAGCCCCCGCTCGTAGCGGGCGTTGTCGCCGGTGACGGCCGCGGCGGCCACCGGAGTCGAGGTCAGCAGGCCCTCCGCGAGGCCGATGCCGACGAGGGCGCCCCCGGTCAGCGTGGCGCGGCGGGTCATCTCGGCGGTGCTTCGTGCGTCGTTCATGGTGTCCGTCCCGGTTCCTGTCCGTTGGTGTCCGTCGATTCGAAAGGTGCGGGGCGCGGGCCCGCGGGCACCGTGCCGACCGCGATGACATTGCCCTCGCTGATGTATCCGTCCGGGTGGCGCAACGGGTGGGCCGGACCGTCGGGGTCCAGGAAGGGCGCCCAGTCCCCGGCAATGCCCTCCGCCGCCGCCTGCCGGGCGAAACGCGCGCACGCGTTCCCGTAGAACCGCAGGGCGGACGGGGTCAGCGGAGCGTGGTGCTCCATGAGGACCGTGCGCTGGCGGACCGCGGTCAGCCCGGCCGCACGCAGCCGGCGGTACAGCTCGCGGCCCCTGAGCAGCTGGCGGGCGTACCCGGGGGCCCCGGCGGACGCCCGGAAGAAGTCGGTGATCAGGAACGGGTCCGCCGGGCGCACGGTGCTCAGCGTGCCGTCCACGTCCTTGACCGCGACGAGCCCGCCCGGGCGGGTGACCCGGCGCAGCTCCGCCAGCGCCCGCGCCAGCTCCCCGTCGTCGAGGTACTGGGTCGTGTTCGCGCACCAGACGGCATCGAACGTGCCGTCCGCGTACGGCAGGTCGAGGACGCTGCCGTGGCGCACCTCCACCCGCGCGGCCGCGGGGTGCTCCCGCATCCGCGCGGCGGCGCGCTCCGCGCTCTCCGGGGCCAGGTCGACGGCCGAGACCCGGCCCCGGGCGCCGACGCGCTCCGCGATCAGGGGAAGGAACGCACCGCTGCCGCAGCCCGCGTCCAGCACGTGCCAGCCGGGCCGGATCCCGACGCCGTCCAGGGCGTCCCGGTAGTACGCGGCACACGCCTCGAAGTGCGGGTCCACGATCTCCTCGTGGGTGAACGGCAGTCCGGTGGACGTCGTGTACCCCCACCCGGCCCGGTCGGCCGTCAGCACGCCGCCACCCCCGCCCCCGCCGTGATCTCCGCCTGGGCGAGCAGGCCCGCGAGGACCTCCGCGGTCGCCCGCGGCGCCTCCAGGGGGGCGAGGTGGCCGACCCCCGGAAGGACGACGAGCCGGCCGTCCGGCAGCTCCCTGGCCGTCGCGCAGGCCTCGTCGAGGGAGACGAGCTCGTCCTCGGCGCCGATGACCACCACGGCGGGCACCGCGGCCGCGCGCAGGACGGCGGCGGAGTCCGGACGGGCCGCGACGGCCCGCTGCGCCCAGGCGACGGACCGCGGCGGGGCCGCCAGCGCCAGCTCGGTCAGCCGGGCCGTCAGCCCGGGCCGGCGGGCCCGGGTGGTGGCGCCCAGCAGCGAGGGCGTCGTCGCGGTGACGAGCGGGCCGTGCGCGGCGCCGTCGAGGACCGCCTCGGCGAACCGCAGGCGCTGCCCGGCCGCCCCGGCGGTGTCGGCCGTGCTCCTGGCCGCGAACAGGGCCAGCGCCCGGACCCGGTGGGGGTGGCGGCGCAGGAAGGCCATGGCCGCGTAGCCGCCCATCGAGCAGCCGGCGAGGGCGACGGTGCCGAGGCCCTGCCGGTCGAGCTCCCGGGCCAGGTCATCGGCCACGAGGTCGAGCGAGGGGGCTCGGTCCGGGAGCGGCGCGGCGCCGAAACCGCACTGGTCGGGGGTGAGGACCCGGTGGCCGCGGGCGCGCAGCTCCCCGGCCGTCTCCTCCCACATGGACGAGTCGAGGGGCAGGGCGTGCAGCAGGACGACCGGGAGCCGTCCGGTGCCGCGGTCGGTGCCGTGGTCCGTGCCGCCGTCCGTGATGCCGTCCGTGATGCCGTCCGTGCCGCGGTCCGGGCCGTGATGGGCGCCGCCGTCGGGGCCGGGGGCCGCGCCGGGGGCCGGCATCCGGTCCGGGGTCCGGTCCGCGCTCATCGCCGCGCCGCCCGTTCCGCGGCGGCGACGAACCGCCGTACGTGCTCCGCCGGTTCGGCGGCGCGCAGCCGGCCGAACGCCACCGGCGAGGGCAGCAGGTCGTGCACCGGGACCACCTTGATGTCCGGCGGGACGACCGCGTCCAGGGACCGGAACGACACGTGGACCGCGCCGGTGCCCCGCAGCAGGTCCGCCATCGCGGTGAGCGTCGTCATCGGGTGGATCCGGCGGATCGTCCGGCCCCCGGGGGTCCGCGGCGGCACCACCAGGTCCCAGACGTGCGGCGGGAAATCGCCGGGGCACCGGAAGCCCTCGTACGCCGCGACCTCCTCGACCGACACCGAGGCGCGGCCGGCCAGCGGGTGGTGGTCCGCCACGAGGACGGCCCGCCCGTCGAAGCCGACGGGATCGCTCACGGCGATGTCCGGCTCCAGCGGGTCGTACTTGACGATCATGATGTCCGCGTGTCCGGCGCGCAGCGGGCCGAACGGGTCGGTGACCTCGTACGGGACGTACTCCACCGCCGCGGGCGGGTACCCGGCGGCCTCGACGAGGCGCGAGGCCAGATGCGTGGAGCCGTGCACGCCGAGACGGACGGGGCGCAGCGCTGTGGTGGTGCGGGGGGACGGCATGTCAGACCTCCGTGGTCAGGGCCGCATAGGCCTGGAGTTCGTCCGGGCGGTGGACGTCGGTGTCGACGCGCAGCAGCGCGAGCCGGGCGCCCGGGCCGGTCAGGCGCGGCACGAACCGCAGCGTCAGCCGGTCACCGGGACCGATCAGCCCGTCCAGGACGGCCTCGGCCAGCAGGTGGTTGACGTGGACGAGCGCGCCGGTGACCGTCACCCGGGCGGTGGCGATGAACAGCTCGCGGTGGACCGGGGTGCGCGGCCCCGGACGGCCCGGCACGGTCACCGTCGCCGAGGGCCGGCCGGTCAGTTCGTGCGGGGCCTCGAAGGACTTCAGCAGCCGGCGCGGCGCAACTTGGCGAGGTAGCCGCGGTCGTAGTGCCCGGGGGTGGGTTCGAGGTCGTCCCAGAATAACGCGAGGCGCGCACGGTTG
>NZ_JBHYVA010000216.1:0-12030 GCF_042750055.1 Streptomyces sp. NPDC059456 | reverse complement strand
GCGGGGGGGGTGGGGGTCCCCCCCCCCCCCCCCACCCCATCCACCCCCCGCGGCCGGCCCCCTCGCCCCGGCGGCCGCACCGGGCCCCTCAGCGGTCCCGGTCGTAGGTGTGGAACCCGCGGCCCGTCTTGCGGCCCAGCAGCCCGGCCTGCACCATCCGCGAGAGCAGCGGGGGCGGGGCGTAGAGGGGTTCCTTGAACTCGTCGTAGAGGGACTCCGCGATGGCCGCGACCGTGTCGAGTCCGATGAGGTCGGCCAGTTTCAGCGGACCCATCGGATGGGCGCAGCCCAGTTCCATGCCGGCGTCGACGTCGGCCGCGGTGGCGAAGCCGGACTCGGCCATCCGGATCGCCGACAGCAGGTAGGGGACGAGGAGGGCGTTGACGACGAAGCCGGACCGGTCCTGCGACCGGATCGCCGTCTTGCCCAGGGCCCCGCGCACGAAGTCCTCCACCGTTTCCACGGTCTCGCGGGAGGTGTGCAGCGAGGAGACGACCTCCACCAGCGGCAGGACGGGGACGGGGTTGAAGAAGTGCAGTCCCACGACCCGGTCGGCGCGGGCGGTGGCCATGCCCAGGCGCATGACGGGGAGGGAGGACGTGTTGGTGGCGAGGATCGCCGCCGGGTCGGCGAGGATCTTGTCGAGTGCCGCGAAGGTCCCGGTCTTCACGTCCGCGTCCTCGGTCACGGCTTCGACGACGAGCTGCCGGTCGGCGAGGTCCTCCAGGCTGCCCGTGAAGACGAGCCGGGTCAGGGCGTCCTCGGCGGAGATCCGGTCCAGTTTGCCGCGCTGGACGGCGCGTTCGAGGGATGCGGCGACCCGTTCGCGTGCCGCGCGGGCGGCGGTGGCGCCGGCTTCGCAGACGACGGTGTCCAGTCCGGCGCGGGCGCAGACCTCGGCGATGCCGGCGCCCATCTGCCCGCCGCCGACGACCCCCACCCGGCGGATGCCGGCGCTCACGACTGCACCTGCGTACGGCGGACCAGGTGGCGGGTGTAGGCGTCGGGGGTGAAGAAGGCCGGCAGCTCACGTTGCAGCGCGACCCGGTCCAGTACGGCTCTGGCCTCCTCGACGAGCGCGCCGGGCTGCTCCGCCGCGAACGCCGTGCACTCCTCGTCGATCACGGCGCGGAGCTCCGTGCGGTCGATCGACCGGTGCCGCAGCCACTGCCACAGCTGGACCCGGGCGATCTCCGCGGTCGCCGCGTCCTCCATCAGCCCGTACAGGGCGACGGCGCCGTGGCCGCGCAGCCAGGCGTCGAAGTAGCGCAGGGCGACGGCCACGTTGGCGCGGACGCCCGCGGCCGTGGGCGGCGCGCTGGTGCGGCGGACGGCGAGGAGGTCGGCGGCGGTGACGGCGACGTCGTCGCGGGTGCGGTCGAGCTGGTGGGGCCGCTCGCCGAGGACGCCGTCGAAGACCTCGCGGCAGACGGGGACGAGTGCCGGGTGGGCGACCCAGGAGCCGTCGAAGCCGCCTTCGGCCTCGCGTTCCTTGTCCAGGCGGACCTTGGCCAGGGCGGCCGTGTTGGCCTCGGGGTCCTTCGACGGTACGTGGGCGGCCATGCCGCCGATGGCGTGGGCGCCGCGCCGGTGACAGGTGCGGACGAGGAGTTCGGCGTACGCGCGCATGAAGGGGGCCGTCATGGTGACCTGGGCGCGGTCGGGCAGCTGGAAGTCGGTGCGGTGGCCGAAGGTCTTGATGATGCTGAACAGGTAGTCCCAGCGGCCCGCATTGAGCCCGGCGCTGTGTTCGCGCAGTGCGTGGAGGATCTCCTCCATCTCGAACGCCGCGGTGACGGTCTCGATCAGGACGGTGGCCCGGACGGTGCCCCGCGCAATGCCGAGGAGTTCCTGGGCGAGGACGAAGACGTCGTTCCAGAGCCGGGCTTCGCCGGCGTTCTCCAGTTTCGGCAGGTAGAAGTACGGTCCGTGGCCGGCGTCGATCTGCCGCTGCGCGCAGTGGAAGAAGTACAGCCCGAAGTCCGCCAGCGACGCGGACACGGGCCGGCCGTCCACCTCCAGGTGCTCCTCCGGCAGGTGCCAGCCGCGGGGGCGGACCACGATCGTCGCCAGGTCCTCTCCGAGGCGGTACTCCTTGCCTTCCGGCGTGGTGAAGTCGATGCGCCGCTCGATGGCGTCGAGCAGGTTCAGCTGGCCGCCGATCACGTTCTCCCAGGTGGGCGCGGTGGCGTCCTCGAAGTCCGCCATCCACACCCGGGCACCGGAGTTGAGGGCGTTGACCGTCATGCGGCGGTCCGGCGGGCCGGTGATCTCGACGCGGCGGTCGGTCAGTCCGGGCGCGGGCGGGGCCACGCGCCAGTCGGGGTCCGCCCGGACGGCGGACGTCGTCACCGAGAAGTCCAGCGGCGTCCCGGAGACGAGGCGGTCCCTGCGGCGCAGCCGCTCCTTGAGGAGGTCCTGGCGGCGGTCGGCGAAGGCCGCGTCGAGCCGGCCGATGAAGTCGAGCGCCTCCGGCGTGAGGATCTCGTCGTGGCGCTCGCCCGGTGCCGCGAGGACCCGGACCCGGTGCGTGGTGGCGGTGGTGGACATGCGGTCTCCTGACGAGGGTGGAGCGGGAGCCGGGCGGAGACGGCCGTCCGGCTCCCGGCGGTCGCGGCCCGTCGCCCGGAGGCGGGCCGGTGGGCGCGGGCCGGTGAGCGCGGGCCCGGGGGTGCCTCCCGGCGCCGGCCGGGGGGGAACACGGCCCGCAGGGCAGGTTCTAGTGGAACTGCTCTTCCTCGGTGGAGCCGGCGAGCGCGGTGGTGGAGGAGGCGGGGTTGACGGCGGTGGAGACGAGGTCGAAGTAGCCGGTGCCGACCTCGCGCTGGTGCCTGACGGCGGTGAAGCCCTGGGCCTGGGCCGCGAACTCCCGCTCCTGGAGGTCGACGTAGGCGGTCATGCCGTGCTCGGCGTAGCCGCGGGCGAGGTCGAACATGCCGTGGTTGAGGGAGTGGAAGCCGGCCAGGGTGATGAACTGGAAGCGGTAACCCATGGCGCCCAGCTCCCGCTGGAACTTGGCGATCTGGTCGTCGTCCAGGGCTGCCTTCCAGTTGAAGGACGGCGAGCAGTTGTAGGCCAGCATCTGGTCCGGGTACCGCGCGTGGACCGCCTCGGCGAACTCGCGGGCCTGGGCCAGGTCCGGGGTGCCCGTCTCCACCCAGATGAGGTCGGCGTACGGGGCGTAGGCGAGGCCGCGGGCGATGACGGGTGCCATTCCGTTCTGCACCCGGTAGAAGCCCTCGGCGGTGCGCTCGCCGGTGGTGAACTGCGCGTCGCGCTCGTCGACGTCGCTGGTCAGCAGGTTCGCGGCGAGGGCGTCGGTACGGGCGATGATCAGGGTCGGGGTGTCCGCGATGTCGGCGGCGAGCCGGGCGGCGTTGAGGGTGCGGATGTGCTGGGAGGTGGGGACGAGGACCTTGCCGCCGAGGTGGCCGCACTTCTTCTCGGAGGCCAGCTGGTCCTCGTAGTGGATGCCGGCCGCACCGGCCGCGATCATCGCCTTCGTCAGCTCGAAGGCGTTCAGCGGTCCGCCGAAGCCGGCCTCGGCGTCGGCCACGATCGGCGCCAGCCAGTCGACGGTGTCCGAGCCGCCCTCGGCGGTGGCGATCTGGTCGGCGCGCAGCAGCGCGTTGTTGATCCGGCGGACGACCTGGGGAACGGAGTTGACCGGGTAGAGGGACTGGTCGGGGTAGGTGTGCCCGGCCTGGTTGGCGTCGGCCGCGACCTGCCAGCCCGAGAGGTAGATCGCCTGGAGTCCCGCCCGGACCTGCTGGACGGCCTGGCCGCCGGTCAGGGCGCCGAGGGCGTGGACGTAGTCCTGTTCGTGGAGCTGTCGCCACAGTCGCTCGGCGCCGCGCCGGGCCAGGGTGTGCTCCTCGCGGACGCTGCCGGAGAGCCGGACCACGTCCTCGGCCGAGTAGGTGCGCTCGATGCCCGCCCAGCGCGGGTCCGTGGCCCAGCGCCGTTCGAGCTGCTGGGCCGCCGCCGTGGTCGCCTTCGCTTCTGCCATGACCGTCACCGTCTCCATGAGTCGCTTGACCTGCCAACACGTCCGCCGGTCCCGGCAGGAGGTTGGCACTGTGTGCCTTGATCGAGGGTTGCGGCCGCCGGCCCGCTGCGGGGCGGAGCTGAGCAACGATGCAGGACGGCCGAGTCAGAACTGCCGGGATCTCCGACGTCAGGGCATGAATCGTGCCCCGGTTCGCTGTCTCGGCCGCCGGGGTCCGGCGGGCCGCAGAACAGACTCTGACAGCGGCACGCAGTGCCATCAACGGGGTACGTCTGCCAATTTCTGCGAATCTTCCGCGGCATATTTGCCAAGGTTGCGAAGGTTGGCACCGGCCGGATCGCGCATACCCTGAAGCCCGGACGTGGGGGGAAGGAGCGACCGGTGAGCAAGACGTACGCGGGAGCGCGGCTGAGGCGGCTGCGCGAGGAGCGCCGGATGAGCCAGGCCGAGCTGGCCAGGGTCCTGGGCATCTCCCCCAGCTATCTGAACCAGATGGAGCACGACTCGCGCCCGCTGACCGTGCCGGTCCTGCTGCGGCTGACCGAGGCGTTCGGAGTCGACCCCGGGTTCTTCTCCGAGCGCGACACGAGCCGGCTGGTCGCCGACCTCCGCGAGGCCTTGGCCAACGAGGTCGCCGAGGCCCGCGTGTCCCCGTCGGACCTGGCGGAGCTGGCCGCCCGGATGCCCGCCGTCGCCTCGGTCCTGCTCGACCTGGGCCGGCGCAGCCAGGTCCTCGCCGAGCGGCTCGCGGACACGGCCGACGGCCGGGACGCCGGCCCGGGCGCGCCGCGCTCGCCGCGCTCGCCGCACGAGGAGATCCGCGAGTTCTTCTACCGGCGCCGGAACTACCTCCACGACACCGACCTCGCCGCCGAGGACCTCGCCCGGGAGATCGGCATCCGCCCCGGCGACGTCATCCGTGCGCTGACCCGCCGGCTCGCCGAGGGGCACGGGATCCGCGTCGCGGCGGACTGCGACCGGCTGCACCGCTACGACGCGGCCTCGCGGGTGCTGCACCTGTCGAACCGGCTCCGGCCCGGCCAGCAGGCGTTCCGCATGGCCACCCAGCTCGCCCTGCTGGAGTACGGCGACGCACTGGACCGGCTGGCCGCCGAGGACTTCGAGGCGGGCTCCCCGGCCCATTCCCTGGCCCGGATCGGCGTGGCGAACTACTTCGCCGCCGCGCTGATCCTCCCGTACGGCGCCTTCCACACGGCCGCGGAGGAGTTCCGCTACGACATCGAGCGGCTCACGGACCATTTCGGCATCGGCTACGAGACCGTGTGCCACCGCCTGAGCACGCTGCAACGTCCCAGGCTGCGCGGAGTTCCCTTCTCCTTCGTCCGCGTCGACCGCGCCGGGAACATGTCCAAGCGGCAATCCGCCACCGGCTTCCACTTCTCCCGCGCCGGCGGCACCTGCCCGCTGTGGAACGTGTACGAGGCCTTCGCCTCGCCCGGCCGCATCCACGTCCAGGTGGCCGCCATGCCCGACGGGCAGCGCCACCTGTGGACCGCCCGTGCGGTCACCCGCCACCGGGGCGGCTGGGGCGAGCCCGGCAAGACCTTCGCCATCGGCCTCGGCTGCGAGGTGCGGCACGCCTCCCGGCTCGTGTACGCGGACGGCCTCGACCTGGACAACACCGCCGCGGCGACACCCATCGGCATGGGCTGCCGCCTCTGCGAACGCCTCGACTGCCCCCAGCGCGCCGTCCCGCCGCTCGGCCGCGCCCTGGCCGTCGACGAGAACAGCAGCACCTTCATCCCGTACCCCGTCGAGGGCACCTCCGGCTCCCGGGTCCGCTAGGGCGCACCGAGGAGCCGGGGCTGCCGTACCGCCCGGCCCCGGGGCCGGGCGTGCTCAGCCGTGGGTGAAGTGCGGCGGGCGCTTGTCGACGAACGCGGACATGCCCTCCTTCTGGTCGGCGGTGGCGAACACGGCGTGGAACAGGCGGCGTTCGAAGCGGACGCCTTCGGTGAGGGTGGTCTCGAAGGCCCGGTTCACGGCTTCCTTGGCCATCATCGCGACCGGCTTGGACATGTCGGCGACCGTCGCGGCCACGGCGAGGGCCTCGGCGAGCAGTTCGTCCGCGGGCACGATCCGGGAGACCAGCCCGGCGCGCTCGGCCTCGGCGGCGTCCATGGTGCGGCCCGTCAGGCACAGCTCCATGGCCTTCGCCTTGCCCACGGCGCGGGTGAGCCGCTGGGAGCCACCGATGCCCGGGATGACGCCCAGCTTGATCTCGGGCTGACCGAACGTCGCCGTGTCGGCGGCGAGCAGGATGTCGCAGAGCATGGCCAGTTCACAGCCGCCCCCGAGGGCGTAGCCGGAGACCGCCGCCAGGGTGGGGGTGCGGACCTGGCCCAGACGGTCCCATGCCGTGAACCAGTCGGAGAGGTACATGTCCGTGTAGCTCTGCGGGCGCATCTCCTTGATGTCCGCGCCCGCCGCGAAGGCCTTCGGGGACCCCGTGAGGACGATGCAGCCGACGTCCGGGTCCCGGTCCAGCTGCTCCGCGGCGGACACGACCTCGGTCATGACCCGCAGGTTGAGCGCGTTGAGGGCCTCGGGCCGGTCGAGGGTGAGGACGGCGACCCGGCCCTTGCGTTCCAGCAGGATGGTCTCGTACGTCATGCGGAGGTTCCGTTCTGGTGTGGTCCGCCGGGGCGGAGGGTGCGGACGATCGCCGAGAAGTCGAGGTCAGCGCCCTCCCCTTCGGCGAAAGCGGCGTACAGCTCGGCGGCCTTGAGGCCCAGCGGCGCCCGCACCCCGCCGGCGCGCAGGGCGTTGGCGGCGAGTCCGAGGTCCTTGGCCATCAGCGGGGCGGCGAAGCCGGGGCGGTACGCGCGGTTGGCGGGGCTGTCCGGGACCGGCCCGGGGACCGGGCAGTTGACGGTGAGGGCCCAGCACTGGCCGGAGGCGGTGGAGGCCACGTCGTAGAGGGCCTGGTGGTCGAGTCCGAGGCTCTCGGCGAGGACGAAGGCCTCGCTGACGCCGATCATCGACACGGCGAGGATCATGTTGTTGCAGATCTTGGCGGCCTGGCCGGCGCCCGCCGCCCCGCAGTGCACCGCCTTGCGGCCCATGGCGTCGAGCAACGGCTCGGCGGCGGCGAACTCCGCCGCCCCGCCTCCCGCCATGAAGGTGAGCGTGGCCGCCTCGGCGCCCACCACCCCGCCCGACACGGGGGCGTCCAGGGCGCGGTGGCCGGCGGCGACGACCGCGTCGTGGGCGCTCCGGGCGTCGGCCACGTCGATGGTGGAGCAGTCGATGAACAGGGTGCCGGGCCGGGCGGCGGCCAGCAGGCCCTGTTCGCGGTAGAGGGCGAGGACGTGGCGGCCGGCCGGCAGCATGGTGATCACCACGTCGGCTTCCGCGGCGGCCCCGGCCGCCGAGGCCGCGGGCTCGACCCCGGTGGCTGCGGCGCCGGCCAGCAGGCCGGGCACGAGGTCGAAGCCGAGGACGCGGTGGCCGGCCTTGACGAGGTTGCCGGCCATCGGGGCGCCCATGTGGCCGAGGCCGATGAATGCGACGGTGCTGCTCACCAGACGACCTCCTGGGACGGGGCGGTCGCGCCGAGCCGGAGCTCGTGCGCGTCGAGCGGGGCGAAGAACCGGTCCACGTCCGCGGCGGTGACGTCCGCCAGCGCGGCCGGCGACCAGTGCGGATCACGGTCCTTGTCGATGACCTGGGCGCGGATGCCCTCCACCAGGTCGGGCGAGGACAGGGCCGCGCAAGAGACGCGGTACTCCTGCTCCAGCACCCGTTCCAGCGGTCCGAGCCGGCGGGCCCGGCGCAGCGCGGCCAGGGTGACCTTGAGCGCCGTGGGGGACTTCGACAGCAGGGTGTCCGCCGCGTCCTCGGCGGCGGGGACGCCTGACGCCGACAGCCGCGCGACGATCTCCTCGGCGGTGTCGGCGGCGTAGCAGTGGTCGATCCACGCGCGCGCGGAGCCGAGAGCGCCGGCCGGCGGCTGCTGCACGTACCGCTCGAGCACGGTGTGCACCGGGTCGGCGGCCAGGTCCCGGGCGAGCGCGGGCAGGGCCGCCGCGGGGACGAAGTGGTCGGCGAGCCCGCACAGCAGCGCGTCGGCGGCGCCGACGGGGGCGCCCGTGAGCGCCAGGTGGGTGCCGAGTTCGCCGGGGGCGAGGGCGAGGAGGTAGGTCCCGCCGACATCGGGGACGAAGCCGATGCCGGTCTCGGGCATGGCGACGCAGGAGCGTTCGGTGACGATCCGGACGCTGCCGTGGGCCGAGACGCCGACGCCGCCGCCCATCACGATGCCGTCCATGAGGGCCACGTACGGCTTCGGGTAGCGGGCGATCAGCGCGTTGAGCCGGTACTCGTCGCGCCAGAAGCCCTCGGACGCGTCGCCCCCAGCCTTGGCGTCGTCGTGGATCGCGCGGATGTCCCCGCCCGCGCACAGTCCCCGTTCACCGGCGCCCTCGATGACGACCAGCTCGACCGCGGGGTCGAGTGACCACGCCGAGAGCGCCTTCTCGATGCGGAGCACCATGGGGTGGCTGAGGGCGTTGAGTGCCGTGGGGCGGTTGAGCGTGATGTACGCGGCGTGGCCGTCGGTGCGCAGGAGGACGTGGTCGTGTTCCGCGGGGGTTGCGTGGGACGGGTTGGTCATCGCAGGGTCTCCGTGAGTCCGCGCGCGACGATGACGCGCATGACCTCGTTCGTGCCTTCCAGGATCTGATGGACCCGCAGGTCGCGGACGATCTTCTCGATGCCGTAGTCGCTGAGGTAGCCGTAGCCGCCGTGGAGCTGGAGCGCGGCGTCGGCCACCGCGTACCCGGTGTCGGTGGCGAACCGCTTGGCCATCGCGCACAGGCGCGGAGCCAGCGGATCCCCGGCGTCCAGGGCCTCGGCGGCCTGCCGGACCAGGGCGCGGGCGGCGGCGAGTTCCGTGGCCATGTCGGCCAGCCGGAACTGGAGCGCCTGCGCGTCCAGGAGACGGCTGCCGAAGGCCCGGCGGTCGGCCAGGTGGGACAGCGAGCGGTCCAGTGCGCTCTGCGCGCCCCCGAGGGAGCAGGCCGCGATGCCGAGACGGCCGCCGTTGAGGCCGTTCATGGCGATGCGGAAGCCGTCCCCCTCGACGCCGAGCAGCCGGTCCGCGGGGATGCGGACGCGGTCGAGGACGACCTGGCGGGTGGGCTGGGCGTTCCATCCCATCTTCCGCTCGTTGGGCCCGAAGGAGACGCCCGGGTCCTCGCGTTCGACGACGAAGGCCGAGATCCCGCCCGGTCCGGGTTCGCCGGTCCGGGCCATGACCACGTAGAGGCCCGCGGCTCCGGCGCCGGAGATGAACTGCTTGACGCCGGTCAACTCGTAGTGACTGCCGTGCCGTTCGGCGCGGGTGCGCAGTGCGGCGGCGTCGGATCCGGCGCCGGGCTCGGTCAGGCAGTAGCTGCCGAGGGTGGCTGCGGTGCACAAGTCCGGGAGCCAGCGGCTTCGCTGGGCGTCGCTGCCGTAGCGGTCGATCATCCAGGCGACCATGTTGTGGATGGAGAGGTATCCGGCGATGGACGGGCAGCCGGTGGCGAGGGTCTCGAAGACGAGGACGCCGTCGCTGCGGCCGAGTCCCGAACCCCCGTGCTCTTCGGCGACGTACACGCCGCCCAGACCGAGGGCGGCGGCCCGGCGGATGACGTCGACGGGGAAGTGCCTGTCCTGGTCCCAGGTCACGGCGTGGGGGGCGATCTGTTCCTGGGCGAAGTCGAGGGTGACCTCGGCGAGGGCCAGTTGATCGGGGGTGAGCGTGGTGGTCACGGCTCTCATCCCATCGTCGGGATGGTGAAGCTCGCGCTCTCCTTGGCCCCCGAGGGCCAGCGCGAGGTGACGGTCTTGGTGCGGGTGTGGAAGCGGATCGAGTCGGGCCCGTGCTGGTTGAGGTCGCCGAAGCCGGACCGCTTCCAGCCGCCGAAGGTGTGGTAGGCCACGGGCACGGGGATCGGCACGTTGACACCGACCATGCCGGCACCCACCCGGCGGGTGAAGTCGCGTGCGGTGTCCCCGTCACGCGTGAAGATCGCGACGCCGTTTCCGTACGGGTGCTCGGTCGGCAGGCGCAGGGCCTCCTCGTAGTCGGCGGCCCGTACGACGGACAGCACCGGGCCGAAGATCTCCTCGCGGTGGATCCGCATCTGCGGGGTGACCCGGTCGAAGAGGGTGGGGCCGGCGAAGTAGCCGTTCTCGTGGCCCGGCAGGGTGAACCCCCGTCCGTCGACGACGAGTTCGGCGCCCTCGGTGGCCCCGATGCCGATGTAGCGGTTGACGCGGTCGAGTGCGTCGCGGCTGACGAGCGGCCCGAAGTCGGCCTCGGGGTCGTCGGAGCGGCCGACGCGCAGGGCGGCGATCCGCTCCGTCAACCTGGCCACGAGGGCGTTCGCGGTCTCCTCCCCGACGGGGACGGCGACGGCGATGGCCATGCAGCGCTCGCCCGCCGAGCCGTAGCCGGCGCCGATCAGCGCTTCCACGGCCTGGTCGAGGTCGGCGTCGGGCATGACGATCATGTGGTTCTTGGCCCCGCCGAAGCACTGGGCGCGCTTGCCGTGGGCGGCGGCGGTGGCGTAGATGTGCGCGGCGATCGGGGTGGAGCCGACGAAGCCGAGGGCCTGGACGCGGGGGTCTTCGAGCAGGGTGTCGACCGCCTCCTTGCCGCCGTTGACCACGTTGAGGACGCCGGGCGGCAGACCGGCCTCCAGGAACAGTTCGGCGAGCCGCAGCGGTACGGAAGGGTTCCGCTCGGAGGGCTTCAGGATGAAGGAGTTTCCGCAGGCCAGGGCGGGGGCGGCCTGCCACAGGGGGATCATCGCGGGGAAGTTGAAGGGGGTGATCCCGGCGACCACGCCCAGCGGGGAGCGCAGTGAGTGCACGTCGATCCCGGTGCCCGCGTTGTCGGTGAACTCGCCCTTCAGCAGGTGCGGGACACCGGCGGCGAACTCGACCACCTCCAGGCCGCGTTGCAGATCACCGTGGGCGTCGGCGATCGTCTTGCCGTGCTCGGAGGACAACAGGCGGGCCAGCGCGTCGCGTTCGCCCTCGACAAGCTGGAGGAAGCGCAGCATGACGCGGGCCCGCCGCTGCGGGTTCCACTGCGCCCATTCCCGCTGCGCCGCGTCGGCGTCGGCGATCGCCGCCTCGGTGTCGGCGCGCCCGGCCAGGGGGACCCTGGCCTGTACCGCGCCGGTGTTGGGGTCGTACACGTCGGCGAAGAGACCGGACGTGCCGGTGGTGTGCTTTCCGCCGATGAAGTGGGTGAGTTCGCGGACCATCGATGCCTGCTCTCGTCAGGTGAGATCCGAGGAAGGGCGCGGCGCGGTGGCGGGAGGGCACCGATCGGGGTGCGCACCGCTGCTCCGGCCGCGGGACAGGGGAAGGCGCGGAGGCCTCCGTCGAGTCACGAACGCGGGGACGAAGCCTCGCCGTTCGGGTACTCCGCTGGTTCACCAGGGCCGTGGTCACGTACCGGTGCCATGCGTGTCTGCTCCATCCTCGTGGACAACACGGAACACCCCACGGCCGGTATCCTGGCTCCCGGATCAGCGCGCGTTCTCCGGCCTTCCCGGCGGATGGATTCCGTCAGTGGCCTGATCTGCTGGAGAACACGCTCCCCGGTCACAGTGGCGGGACCGCGCCGGATTCACACCGGCTTCCCTGCACCGCGGGCTTGTCACGAACATATAGTTGGACGTCCTAGTAAGTCCACCCCCCACTCCGTGTCCCGAGCCGGGCTCCAGGCACGTGCCTTCCGGAGCGGGGCCGTCGCACCGTACGATGCGTGCGGCTCCGCCCCCTGCGGCGGGGCCCACAACCGAATGCACGCACGACTGGGGGAAGCCGGTGGGATTCCGGCGCTGACCTGCAACCGTGAACGGGGCTGACCGCGCCGTGAGTCGGAGTACCCGGGGTGCGATGCGTACCGCTTCCCACTGTCATGGTCTGCAGCGCGAAGCCCCCAGCCCGGGCCGGCTCCCCCTGCCCGTTTCCCCCGGGAGACGGGCAGGGGGCTG
>NZ_JBHYVA010000215.1:4925-12107 GCF_042750055.1 Streptomyces sp. NPDC059456 | reverse complement strand
CGCAGGCTCTCCGTGATGTGCCGCCCCCACGCCGCGAGGTTCACGACCCGCGGCGCCATCCCCTCGGGGTGCAGCGCGACCCGCAGCACGTTCACCGGCGGCGCGAGGAGGCGCTCGGCCACGCCCTCGGTCAGCACCCCGAACGCGGCGTTCGCCAGGACGAGTTCGCCGCGCGGACCGGCGACCACCGCCGGGTACGGAAGGTGCCCGGTCAGGATCGACCGCAGGGCCTCCATCGCCGGTCCGACGGCGGCGGACTCCCGCGGTGACTCCGCGTACGCCGGGGCGTAACCGGCGCTCAGCAGCATCGAGTTGCGCTCCCGCAACGTGAGCCCGAGGGACTCGGAGAGCCGCACCACCATCGCCCGCCCGGGGGTGGAGCGGCCGCTCTCGATGAAGCTGAGGTGGCGCTGGGTGGTCCCGGCCAGGGTGGCCAGTTCGAGCTGGCTCATCCGGCGCAGCGCCCGCCGGCGGCGGACCTCACGGGCGAACGGGGTCGGCGCGTCGGCGGCGGAGGCACGGGTGGCGGCAGTGGTGGCCATGCGTCCTTTCTAGCCCCCTCCGGCCGGACCCGGCCATTCCCCGCAGGGAATTGCCGGGCGTGTCCGCCGCCCCGGAACCTGGGCGCCGACGGCAGCCGCACACCGGCGGCGGCCGCACCGCACCGAAGCAGCACCGACAGGCCCGGAGGATGCAATGCGCTCGTACCACCTGGAAGCGTTCGGCGACATCGAGGGGATCGTGCCGCGCGACTCCGGCGGATCCCGGCCGGAGCCCACCGGCCCCACCGCCATCGTGGTCGCCGTCCGCGCCGCCTCCCTCAACAAGCGGGACCTGCTCATCCTCGACCGGAGCTACCCGCTGCCCGCCGTACCCGGTGTCGTACCGCTCAGCGACGGCGCCGGCGAGGTCGTCGCCGTCGGGGAGGCCGTCACCCGGTTCGCCGTCGGCGACCGCGTGTCCTGCGCGTACTTCCCGCGCTGGCGCACCGGCCGGATCACCCCCGACGCCTTCGACCAGCCCGGCTGCACCCTCGACGGGATGCTCACCGAGTACGCCGTGCTCGACGAACAGTGGGCGGTGCGCGTCCCCGACCACCTGACCTGGGAGGAAGCGGCCGCCCTGCCCTGCGCCGGGGTCACCGCCTGGAGCGCCCTGACCGGCGGCGAACCGCTGCTGCCCGGCCAGAGCGTACTGACCCTCGGAACGGGCCCGGTCGCCCTCTTCGCCGTGCAGTTCGCGAAACTCCTCGGCTGCCGCGTGGTGTCGACCACCTCCAGCGCGGACAAGGCGGACCGCCTCAAGGCACTGGGCGCCGACGAGGTCGTCGACTACCGGCGCACCCCCGACTGGGGCCGGGCCGTACGGGAGCTCACCGGCGGCCTGGGCGCCGACCTCGTCGTCGAGACGGGCGGCCCCGAGACCGTGGAGCAGTCGGTCCGGGCCTCCGCCCTGTACGGGCAGATCGCCCTGCTGACCACCGCCGCCCCCGGGAAGGCGGGCATCGCGATCTCGAACGCGGCGTACGCGTCCAGCCTCGCCACGATCCGCCGGGTCTTCGTCGGCAGCCGCACCCGGTTCGAGGACATGAACCGTGCGGTGGCCGCCCACGGCATGCGCCCGGTCATCGACCGCGTGCACCCCTTCGAGGAGGCCCGCAGGGCCTACCGCGAGTACGCGACGGACGCTCCCTTCGGCAAGGTCGTCATCAGCATCGACGGGGCCGCCCGGAACTGAATCCCGGCGGCCCCCCCGGCCGTGCTCGCCCCGGAGGGCCGTCAGACGGTGGCGGACTCGCCGTCCTCCGGGATGCTGACCAGCCAGCGGGTGTCCCGCCGCGGCCGCAGGTACAGCGCCCAGTACAGCGTCGCCACCGCGGTGATCCCGCCGGTCCACAGCAGGTACTCGGTGTCCTGCTGCTCCAGGATGTACGCGAGGACGGCGATCAGCGCGATCGGCACCGCCGGCCACAGCGGCATCCGCCAGGCGGCCACGTCGCGGTGGGCGCCGCGCCGGGCGAACAGCGCGGCCACCGCGACCAGCAGGTACATGGCCGTCACCGAGACGCCGGTGACCCCGTACAGGGTGTCGAGGTTGACGAAGCACAGGGCCGCGCCCGGGACGCCGACCAGCAGGGTGGCCACCCACGGGGAGCCGAAGCGGCCGAGCTTGGACAGCGCGTTGTTGACCGGCTCGGGCCAGGCCTTGTCACGTGCGGAGGCGAACAGCACACGGGAGTTCTGGATCACCATGACGATGCCCGCGTTGATGATGGCGAGGGCGACGCAGAGGCTGACGAAGGTGCCGACCGCCGAGTTGGACCAGGCGGTGACCATCCCGCCGAGGTCGCCCTCGGTCAGCGCCGCCAGGTCGGGGGCACCCACGGTGATGGCGATGACCGGGACCAGGATGACGGCCGTGGAGATGGCGAGGGTGGCCAGCACGGTGCGGGCGACGTTGCGCCGCGGGTTCTCCAGCTCCTCCGACAGGTAGACGGCGGTCGAGAACCCCTGGGTGATGAACAGTGCGATGGCGAGCCCGGAGACGACCATCATCGCGGTCACCGTCGACGTGCCGCCGCCCTCGGCCGCGACCGTGCCGTGCACCAGCGCACCGGCACCCCGCTCACTGTGCGCGAAGCCCAGTACGGCGACCAGCGCGGCGGCGACCACCTCCAGCACCAGGAAGATGCCGGTGATCCATGCGTTGGCCCGCAGGTCCAGCAGGCCGGCGAGGGTGGCGAGCAGCATCACGCCGCCGCCCGCGACCGGCGCCGGTATGTGCACGATCGGCGCGAGGTAGTCGGCGGTGCCCATGGCGATCACGGGCGGCACGATCATCACGACCAGCAGCGAGAAGACGAACACCAGCCAGCCGGCCAGCCGGCCAGCCATGGTCGACACCATCGCGTACTCGCCGCCGGCGCTGGGGATCAGCGTGCCGAGCTCCGAATAGCAGAACGCCACGCCGATGCAGAGCAGCGAGCCGATGGCGATCGTCAGGGCGGTCCACGTGCCGAGGGAGGCGAACAGGTCGGGCACGACGACGAACAGGGTCGAAGCCGGCGTCACGCACGACAGCGTCAGCAGTGTGCCGCCGACGACGCCGATGGAACGCTTGAGCTTCGGGGGGACGGGCCCGGTGGCGGGGGCGAGAGCCTGAGGGGCGCTGATCGTTTCAGACATCGGTGCGGGGTTCCGATCGGCTGGTGCGGTGAACTGAGGTGCGGGAGCGGTATCGCCTCCGAGGCGGTGGTCAGCAGGGTGGTTCAGTGGCTCCCGGGCCCGTATCGAATCCCTGCGGGATCCGCAGGTCAAGAGCGGTTCCCCTGCGGATTCCATCGTCGCGTCGGGCTGCGGCCGGCCCACGGCCGCGTTAAGACCGCGTAAACGCTGCACAGAGTCCGGGTGCGGGAACCGCAGCCGCGCACCGGCAAATTTTCTTCCGCTTTGCCGACATGTGCCCCCGGCGACACCACCTGCCCAAGGGGTGGGCACCCGCCACAAGATCCACCGGCGCTCACACCGCCCCCGTCGCACCCCCGGCGGGCGGGCCCTTCGTCCGCGAGGCCAGCAGCAGCGCGATGTCGTCCGGCCGGTCCGCGAAATCCCCCGCCTCGCCCACCAGCCGGTCGGCCAGCTCCGTCAACGGCGACGGCCGGGCCGCGGCCAGCGCCGCCCGCAGCCGCTCCACCCCGAGGTCGATGTCCTCACCCGCCTCCTCGACCAGCCCGTCGGTGTACAGGGCGAGCACCGCACCGGGCGCCAGCCGCAGCTCCGTCACCGGGTACGCGGCGTCCGCGTCGATGCCGAGAACCACCCCGCCCGGCAGGTCCAGCACCTCGGCCCGCCCGTCCGCATGCCGCAGCAGCGGCTGCGGGTGACCCGCCCGGACCGCACGCGCCCGGCCCGTCACCGGGTCGAGCAGCACGTAGCAGCAGCTCGCGAACTGCCCCGGATCCAGATCGATCAGCAGCCGGTTCGTCCCCGACACCACCCGTTCCGGCGGGCTGCCGCCGAGCGTGAACGCCCGCACCGCGCTGCGCAGCTGGCCCATCGTCGCGGCGGCCGCCACCCCGTGGCCCTGCACGTCCCCGATCACCAGCGCCAGCAGGCCCTCGCTCGTCTCGACCACGTCGTACCAGTCCCCGCCCACGTCCATCCCCTGGGTTCCCGGCAGGTACCGGCCCACCGTCTGCACGTTCTCGCGCACCGGCAGCCGGTGCGGCAGCAGCGCCGCCTGCAGCCCGCGGGCCAGCGCCGCCTCGGAGTCGTAGCGCTGCGCCCGCTCCAGGGCCTGCGCGATCAGCCCGGCCAGCGCCGTCAGCACCGTGCGCTCCTCCGGGCTGAACCCGCGCGGCGCGTCGAAGCCGAGGATGCACGAACCCACCGGCCGCCCCGACGCGATCAGCGGCAGGAACGCGCGCGCCCCCACGTGGGCGTCCAGCGGGATCCCCGGGTAGGCGGCCGCCAGGTGCTCCATCGACTCGAAGAACATCGGCCGGCCCGTGGTCAGCGTCTCCACGCCCGGCAGCCGGACGTCGAGCCCCACCCCGTCGAACCGGTCCAGGAAGCCCTGCGGGAAACCCGTCTCCCACGCCAGGTGCAGATGCCGCTCGTTGAGCAGGTAGATCGCCAGCTGCCGGCCGCCGAACGCGGGCAGCAGCTCCTGGGTGACCACCGCCGACACCTGCCGGGCCGTGACCGCCTCCGTCAGCGCGATCGCCAGCGCCACCGGCCGGTACAGCGCCGAAGCCCGGTCGTCCGTCGAACCCAGCCCCGCACCCGGCCGGACCACCGACCCCGGCGCGTAGGCCGGCGCGTCCGCCGGGCCGATCGTCACCGTCACCCCGTCCCGGCTCGGGTACAGGGCCACCGTCACCCACTCCCGGCCCTGCTGCCGGCCGCGCCGCGCCGCGAAGTGCACCGGCTGCACGGACATGAACACCCCGCGGAAGTGGTCCTCGTACGCGGGCTGCGCCAACCAGGGCACCGCCTCCCACACCACCCGCCCGCGCAGCTCCGACGCATCCAGGCCCAGCAGCCCCGCGGCGGCGTGGTTGACGAACCGGATCCGGCCCTCCCGGTCCACCGAGAGCACCGCCAGCGTGAGCCGGTCCACGGCCTCCCGCGCACCCTGCGCCCTGTCCGGCGGCGGCACGCACAGCGGATCACCCGTCCACAGCACCGGATCCCCGGCCGCGGCGAGCGCGGCGAGGTGCGCACCCAGCCCGTCCGCGGCGGCGCGCAGCCGCTCCCGGTCGGCGGCGTCGACCCTGCCCCCGGGGGTCGCGGGCCGCAGCACGAACAGCACCCCGAACCGCTGCGCCCCGGCCATCACGGGCTCGTACATGGAGCCGAAGGGGAACGGCAGCCCGGCCATCATCTGCGGGAAGCGCCGCATCGCCGCGTCCGCGTCGGGCAGGTGCACCGACTGCCCCGAACGGAAGGCCTCGGCGACCGGGTAGGGACGGTTCACGTGCATCCGCCACCAGGGGCGGAACAGCCGTCCCGGCAGCCCCGTCAGCACGGCCAGCAACAGCGGGCCCTCGGATCCGGAGCGCACGTAGACCCCACCCGCAAATCCGCCGACGGCCTGCACCGCATCGACGGCGGCCCGTGCGAGTTCCCGGGCCGCGGCGTCGCTGGCGGGGCCGCTGCTGTCCGGTCTCGCCGTCACACAGTCAGCATGCGCCCCCGGCGCCGGACGCTGCATCCCGGCGGCCGGCGCGCCGCGCGCCGCCCCCCGTGCGGTAGCCCGCCACCACCGCGACCGCCACCAGCAGCAGCACCGCCGCCACCGTGGCGAGCGCGACCCCCATCGCGTCCGTGAACGCGCCCACCTGCGCCGGATCCCGCGGATCGCCGTGGAACCGGGAGGCCAGCACCGTGCCGACCACCGCCACGCCCAGCGCCGCGCCGATCTCCCGGGCCGCGGTGTTCAGCCCGGACCCCAGCCCCGCCTGGTGCGCGGGCAGCTCGGCGACCACCGTCAGGGTCAGCGAGGGCGCGCACAGGCCGGTCCCCACCGACAGCACCAGCAGGTAGCAGGCGTACAGGGCGTACGGAGTGCCCGCGTCGACCGTGGCCACCAGCAGCAGCCCGGCCCCGATCAGGCCCAGCCCCGCGCCGACCGGCAGCCGCGGCCCCGTCCGCTCCGCCAGCCGGGCGCCCAGCTTCGGCACGAGCGCCATGCCGACGGTCAGCGGGATGATCGCCAGACCCGTCCGGGCCGGCGAGAAGCCCTTCGCGTACTGGAGGTACTGGGCGTTGACGAAGAACAGGGAGAACAGTCCGAAGAAGCCGGCGCCGATCCCGAGCGCCCCGGCGCGCAGCTTGCGCGAGGTGAAGATCCGCGGGTCCAGCAGCGGGCGCGCGGCGCGCAGCGCATGGCCGGTGAACGCGGCGAGCAGCACGCCGCCCGCGCCGAAGGCGGTCAGCACCGCCGCCGAGGTCCAGCCGTACGCGGGGCCCTCGATGATCCCGTAGACGACCGAGAGCAGCGCCCCGGCCAGCAGCATCGCGCCGAGCGGGTCGACGGAGGCGTCGGACCGGGCCGGCGTGCGCGGAACCGTACGGGATACGGCGAGGGCGAGCAGCACGCCGAGCGGGACCACCGCCCAGAACAGCGCCCGCCAGGTCAGGTACTCCCCGGCCAGGCCGCCGCCGACGTTGCCCGCCAGGCCCCCGAGGCCGGCGGACAGCGTCCACGTCGCCAGCACCTGGCCGCGCCGCTCGGGCGGGCTCAGGTGGACCAGGACGGACATGGTGGCGGGCATGATCAGAGCCGCACCGGCCCCGCACAGCCCGCGCCCGGCGATGAGCACCGCCGGGGCCTGGGCGAGCGCGCTGACCGCCCCGCCCGCGGCGAACAGGCCGAGCCCGGCCAGCAGGGCGCCCTTGCGGCCGTACCGGTCGCCGAGGGCGCCCGCCGGGATCAGCAGCGCGGCGAAGACGATCACGTACGCGTCGACCGCCCACAGCAGCTGGCCGGGGGTCGGGTGCAGGGCGGACGCGGCGAGCTGCGGGATCAGCAGGTTGACGGCGGCGACCATGGCCTGGGCGACGAGCACGCAGGCGCAGAGGGCGAGCAGCGCGGCCCGGGTGAGTGCGGCGGGCGCCGGGGCGGCCGGGCCGGGTGGCGCGCCCCCCGCCGCGCCCCCCGCGCGCGCGGCCGGCGGGT